>RDYY01000059.1 GCA_004293505.1 Sphingobacteriia bacterium
TTTATCCCTCTTCCTTGGAACCTTGGAGCCAATACCTGAATGGCCAACAAGGTTTGGCCCCAGTTCCCTATTATGATCCTTTGGCTTTCATGGTAGAAGAGACCCACAAAAGGGGCATGGAATTCCATGCTTGGCTCAACCCCTATCGGGCGGTGTTCAATGTCAAAAAATCCTCTGTCTCTCCCAGCCATGTCACCCGCCTCCATCCCGAATGGTTTGTGGTGTATGGTGACACCAAATATTTTAATCCTGGTTTGCCCGAAGTGCGCCAACACACTGTAAGGGTGGTGAAAGACATTGTCAGCCGTTACGATGTGGATGCCATCCACATGGACGATTATTTTTACCCTTATCGCATTGCAGGAAAAGAATTTCCCGACCAAGCAACTTATGAGCAATGGGGCAAGGGCATGAGCAAAGACCAATGGCGCCGCAGCAATTGCGACAGCATCATTGTTGACCTGCACCGGGCTTTGCGCAGCACCAATGCGCGCGTTAAATTTGGCATCAGTCCTTTTGGGGTATGGCGCAACAAAAGCCAAGATCCCATGGGCAGCGATACCAAAGCGGGACAGACCAATTACGATGACCTTTATGCCGATATTCTACTTTGGTTGGAAAAGGGTTGGATTGATTATGTGACCCCTCAGTTGTATTGGGAAAGGGGGCACAAATTGGCCGACTATGATGTGCTCTTGAAATGGTGGAACCAACACGGTTATGGCAAACACCTGTACATTGGTCAAGGCATTTACCGGGCTGGCAGCAACGATGCTTGGAAAAACCCGAATGAATTACCAGAACAAATCAGGGCCCTGAGAAGCTTTCCCACCACCCAGGGCAGCATTTATTTCAGCAGTAAAACCTTTGAAAAAAATCCCAATGGCTGGAACGATAGTTTAAGGCAGAACCTTTACCGTTATCCCGCTTTGGTTCCCCCCATGCCTTGGCTAAACAACGACGCACCAGAACAACCCATTGTGACCAAGCAAGGGGATGGCACATATCAATTTGTGTACAAAGGAAACTTGGCCGTCAGGGGCTTTGCCCTGTTTGTCGTGGAGGCGGGTAAACCCATTAAATTCGTCAATGGCCAATTGGTCAAAACCTATCCCACAGGCAAACAAGCCCAAGCAGACCTCAAAAATTGGGTTTTGGAAAATGGACAAAAATGGGCTGTGGCCACTTGGGACGTGAACAATAACTTGAGTGCTTTGCTCGAAATAAAATAAATCAACCATCCTAAGCAGTAAACCCTTTCCCTTCCTTAGAAAAGCAAGAACCAGATGGCTGGTTCTTGCTTTGGGGTTGCTGGGACCTTTTGCTTTGTGGGGCCAGGCGTCCCATGCTGTGGACCCATCCCTGTTTGTTTTATCGGACAGCATCACCCAGCCAAAACCAAAATTATCGGTTCAGTTCTATGCCGATCTATATTGGGGTACTGCTTTTAGACCCGGCCAGTCCCAATTGCCCTACTTGGTTTCTCACCAAAGAACTGGAGGACCACAAGTAAATTTGGTGGCGGCAGATATTCAATTCAAAGCCCATCGTTGGCGGAGTCGCTTTGTGCCTGCTTGGGGCACTTATATGCAGGCCAATTATGCAGCAGAACCCAAGGGTTTGGCGCAACACCTGGTAGAAGCCAGTGTAGGCTTTAGGCCTTTGAAACAAAAAAACATTTGGATAGAAGCAGGTTTGTTGTCTTCTCCCATCACCAATGAAAATGCTTTTAGTTTAGACCAATTGCTCTTGACCCGGTCTTTTGCCCCAGAATTCAGCCCTTATTTTTTGACCGGTGCCAAATTGGTAGTGCCCTTTGGAAAAAAGTGGACGGGGTCACTTTATGTTGTCAATGGTTGGCAGACCATTCGCCAACAAAACAAAAACTGGGGCCTGGTTGGGCAGGTTGAATTCAAACCCACCGACCAGGATGTATGGAATGCAAATGTTTATACGGCCAATGAAGAAAAAACGGGTCAAGCATTTTTGCGCCAACGCTTTTTGTTTGACCTCTATTGGACCCACCAAGGCAAAGGAAAGTGGCAATTCAGCAGCAATCTTTATTGGGGCCAACAGGCTTTGTTGGAACCCATTGTGGGACAGCCGCAAAGGTTCCAATGGTGGCAAGCCAATGTGCAAGCCCGGTATCGGCTTCATTCCCAATGGTGGTTGGCGGGCCGAACGGAATATTTTTCTGACCCCCATGCGCGCATTGTTCCAGTGAACAGTCCTGGGAATGCTTTTCAACAATGGTCACAGACTTTGGGTTTGCAAACCCTGGTTGCTAAAAAACTTTTGTGGCGGGTAGAATACCGTTATGCATGGGGACCCACCAAAGTATATGAAGACCAAGAGGGGAAAGCCAGTAGCCAACAACATTGGCTTTTGGTGGGTTTGGCTTGTCGGTTTTGACCTAGAACCTGACACAAGAATTCCTTTGGCGCAGGTCAGCCAAAAACCACTTCGTTTTGGGCACCTGGCCAAGCACCAAACAGTTTGTCCACGGCTTCGTAACGGTGGGCAAAAATTCCCCTCAACTGGCTGCGCACCAGGATGAGGTTGGCCAAATCGCCCAACCACCAGAGTGGTAATTTATAGTGTACAATATCGGTCATTTCCACCCCACCTTCAATGGCTTTGAAATGGTGTTGGTGGTGCCAAAGGCTGTAGGGTCCAAACCTTTGTTCATCCACAAAAAACCGTTGGTGGTCTACATGGGTAATCTCAGTCATCCAATACAAGGGAATGCCCAAGAGGGGCTTGACGGTATATTCAATGATTTGGCCTGGGTACATCTCAGCACCATGGTGTTGGCTAATGATCTCAAAACCCAAATGGGATGGTGTGATTTCTTTCAGGTTGGCGGGCCGGCTAAAAAAAGACCAAGCTTGTTCTAGTGTAACAGGAATACGTTGTACGGTTTTGATGCTGTAAACGGCCGACATAAGTGTTTTTCATAACAACACCTGTGGGCTTGGAAGGTTCATGCTATCTTTAAGGCATGCTGAAAAAACAAGACCAAGAGGACCAATTCAAAGCTGTTTTTGCCCAGTTGAACCCAGCCCAACAAGCAGCGGTTGAGGCCTTAGAAGGTCCCGTCATGGTCATTGCCGGACCTGGTACAGGAAAGACCCAAATCTTGAGCGCCCGCATTGGCAAAATTTTGTTGGAAACCGATACCACCCCCGATCAAATCCTTTGTTTGACCTATACCGATGCGGGTGCCATCGCGATGCGCAAGCGGCTTTTGCAATTCATTGGACCTGAAGCCTATCAAATTCAGTTGTCTACTTTTCATGCTTTTTGCCACGACATCATCCAAGACAATCTCTCCCGTTTTGAAAAATCCAGTCTTGATCCCATCACCGAATTGGAATCAACCGAATTGTTCAAAGAATTGATCAATGGGTTTCCCAAAAACCATCCCCTGAAAAGGTACAGGGGCAATGTTTACCACGAGATCAACAATTTGCGCAACCTGTTCAGCAGCATGAAGCGAGAAGGCTGGGAACCTGCTACCATCTTAGCTGCCATTGACACCTATTTGGCAGAGCTGCCCCAACGCGATGAATATGTGTACCGCAAAGCCTACAAGCAATTCAAAGCGGGCGATTTGAAAATGGGGAAGTTGATAGATGCCCAAAAAAAGATGGAGAAACTGAAAGCGGCAGTGCAAGAATTTCCCCGTTTTCAAGCCATGATGCTGGAAAAAAACCGCTACGATTTTGACGACATGATCAATTGGATCATCCGTGAATTTTTGGCCGATGCCGATTTTTTGTTGCGCTACCAAGAGCAGTACCAATATATTTTGGTAGACGAATTTCAAGATACCAGTGGCACCCAAAACCAATTGGTGCAATTGCTGAGCAGTTATTGGGCTTCCCCCAACTTGTTTGTGGTGGGCGACGACGACCAAAGCATTTACCGCTTTCAGGGTGCCAACATAGAAAACATGGGCAGTTTTGCCGATCGGTACGCGACAGACCTTCGCTTGGTGTTGTTGACGCAAAATTACCGGTCCACCCAACCCATTTTGGATTTGTCCAAACAACTCATTGACCAAAACACAGAAAGGCTCATCAACCGCTTTCCCCAATTGGACAAGACTTTGGTGGCTTCTCGGCCCGAAAGATTGGCCATTGATTTAACACCTTCCCTCTTGGCATATGACGACCCCGAAGCAGAGATGATGGAATTGACCCTTGCCATCCAAGCGCGCCTGGCCCAAGGGCAAGCCCCAGGTTCCATGGCCGTGATCTACCGCGAAAACCGCTGGGGGTCACAGTTCCAGGGCTTTTTAAAAACCTTGGAGATTCCCTTTTATACCCGTCGCAGCCGCAACCTCATTGAAATTCCTTTGGCCCATCGGCTCTTTCAACTCTTGCGATACATTGCCTTGGAAAATGAGGAACCCAAGGGAGGGGAAGAAATCTTGTTTGAGATCTTGCACTATTCTTGGTTTGGCATAGCGCCCAGTTTGGCCGCCAAAATCAGTTTGGAAGTAGGCAACGACTATGGCAACCCAGACAGCAGCATCCGGAATTGGTTGGGCCAACACGTGAGCCAACCAGTAACCGGTTTGTTTGATGAAAAACATCCTGGCATTGTTCAATTGCACCAGCTGATAGAGAGCTGTTTGGGCGATGCTTTTACTTTGCCCTTGTTGGAATTGTTTCAACAATTGGTTTCCCGCAGTGGGGCTTTGCAAGCCATTTTGGTGAGCCCCAACAAACACCAAGACTTGAGCATATTGTCTGCCGTTTATCGCTTTATAGAAGAAGAAACCCACCGCAGGCCCTTGATGACTTGTCTAGAATTGGTACAAACCTTGGATACCATGCAAAAAGAAGGCATCTCTTTGGATTTCTCCGAAAATGTAGGAACTGAAAACGGGGTCAACTTGCTCACGGCCCATGGCTCCAAAGGCTTGGAGTTTGAAACCGTTTTTTTAGTGGGGCTGAACGCTCAGTTCTGGGAGAAAAAAAGAAAGCCCAACGGGGGATATGCTTTGCCCGACACTTTGTTTGTTGCGGCCCAAGCAGGGAGTGATGAAGAAGAATTACGGCGCTTGTTCTACGTGGCCCTTACCCGCGCCGAAAAAGAATTGTTCCTGTCCTATGCCTTGTTCAAAACAGACGGAAAGCCCTTAGAGCCCTCACAGTTTGTGGCAGAATTACAAGCGGGTGGAACATTGGTGGCAGCACACAAAAAAACAACCGATGCTGTCTTGGACCAGTTCCGGGCCCTGCGCATTCAACCACCTGCCAAGCCCCAAATTGCTGCATTGGAAGCAGCTGTAGTGGATCGGTTTTTGGAGAAATTCACCATGAATGTGACGGCACTCAACAATTATTTGAATTGCCCCTTGCAATTTTATTATAACAATATTTTACGTGTTCCTTCTGGAAAATCGGAGGCGGCCACTTTTGGATCAGCTGTTCACCATGGCTTGCACACATTGTTCTTGCACATGCAAGACCAGGGCGATTTTCCTCCCGTAGAAAAATTGATCAAAGATTTTGAGTTGTACTTGTTTCGCCACCGCGAAATGTTTTCAAAGGAAGAATTGGCCCGCAGATTGGAATATGGGCAAACCTTGTTACAAGACTATTACAACAGAAGCCTGCCCACTTGGAACAAGGTGGTATCGGTAGAGAAAAACATCCGGGGAGTGGTTTACCAACAAGTACCCTTGAAAGGAAAACTAGACAAATTAGAATTTGATGGGACCATGGTGAATGTAGTGGATTACAAAACAGGGAATCCCGACAACGCCAAGGAAAAACTAAAGGGCCCCAACGACAAAAATCCGTTGGGAGGAGATTATTGGCGCCAGGCAGTATTCTATAAAATTTTAGTAGACGAATACCCTTTGAAAAACTGGCAAGTCAACAGCACAGAATTTGATTTCATTGAACCCGATGACGACAAAAATTACCAAAAAATAAAAATCAATATAGCACCCAGCGATGTTACCACTGTAGGGCAACAAATTCGCTCTGCTTGGGAAAAAATTCAACAAAAAGACTTTTACACAGGCTGTGGCAAAGACACCTGTCACTGGTGTCAATTCACCAAAAACCAAGATATCGCCATTGGTTTTCTGCCTTTGGACGAGGCGGAAGAAGACTAAAGGGGTGGGTTTTACCCCGTTTTGCAGGAATCACCGGGGGATCTCTTGCGTGTTTCACCGAATCTCTGCTGTTCTTTCTGCAAGCTGATGTTGACAAGATAGGGGTAGGTTAAATTGCTGTTCAACCAATATCCCCGATATGAGAAACAGCTCCCCCCTTTACCTCGGGTTTTACCTGATGACGGTTTTCATGTTTTTTATCTTGCCCAAAACCTTGGCCTTTAGCAAGCAATTTTTGTATGGCTACATGGTGGCTTGCCTCTTGGTATTGAGTGTAGATTATTTTCGCCACCAGCGAAAAATGCCCAAGTCATAAAAGGAAAGAAGCGCCATGAAAAGACAATGGGAAAACCTGGTTCGCTACTTCCAGTATCGGCCTTGGATACAAATTATTTTGTTCATTTACCAAGCGCATGTTGTGCCCCAGCCCCCCAAAAGAGAACCCTTTGAGAAGATCAGGATCTGAATTTCTCTTGGGATGGTTTTTGCCTTTACTTTTGTAAATGAGCAAAAAAATCCTGCCCGCTTCCTTTCTGGTTCCCATCTGGTTACTGGTGCTGTGGATGCTGGCAGGGGCTTGTGCCAACATCATTCCGCCGGGGGGTGGACCCAGGGACAGCTTGCCTCCTTTTTTGGTCACGGCTTTGCCTGCCGACAGTGCGGTTGGGGTGCGGCCCAAGACCATCGTCTTGAATTTTAATGAATACATTACCCTGGACAACATCAACCAAAACTTGTTGGTTTCACCTACCCTGAACCAATTTCCCTTGGTGGACCAAAAGCTAAGGACCATCACCCTGCGCTTAAAAGACAGCTTAGAACAAAACACCACTTATTCTTTTTTATTTGGGGATGCCATCAAAGACGTGAATGAAGGCAATATTGCCCGGCAATTTTCCTATGTCTTTTCTACCGGACCCAAATTGGACAATTTTCAATACAGTGGAAAAGTGTTGCTGGCCGAAAGAGGAAATGTTGACTCCACTTTGGTTGTGATCCTGCACAACCAATTGGACGACAGTGCCATTTTTACCCTGCGCCCACGTTACCTCTCTAAATTGAATGGGAAGGGTCAGTTTTTTTTCGACCATTTGGCCAAAGGCAGGTACAGGGCCTATGTATTGCCCAATGATTTCTCTAAAAAATACGACGACAGCACCAAACTCTTCGCTCACCGCTCAGCTGTATTGGTGTTGGACAGTGGGCAAAATAATTTGAATGATACCCTTTGGGCCTATGAAGCAGTCAAACCCAAAGACAAAAAACCGGCTGCCCCTGTTACCAAAAATCCAGAAGACAAAAGACTACGGTTAAGTTATAACCTGGACAATGGCAAACAAGATTTGTTGGGATCCTTGGTGATCCAATCCAATAAAAAATTACGCCTCTTGGACAGCAACGCCATTCGATTAACCGATACCAGTTTTAATCCTTTGAAAGGGTACCGCCTGCTACCAGATACCACCAATGGTACCCTGGTCTTGTCTTATCCTTGGACAGCACAAACTGCTTACCGTTTGGTGATTGATCCAACAGCGGTAGAAGACCTTGGGGCCAATCGTTTGGTGCGCCCAGACACCCTTAAACTGGTCACCAAAAAAGAAGCCGATTATGGGACGGTGTTGATCCGGTTCAGCAACTTGAATTTTACGGAAAAACCTGTTTTGCAACTCTGGGACAGCAATGGGAATTTGTATGGTGCTTATCCCCTCAGGACACCTGTGTTTACCCAAAAATTATTCCCGCCGGGGAATTTCACCTTGCGCATTTTGTACGACACCAATGGCAATGGACAATGGGATCCCGGGCAATTCAAACCCCAGAAAAAACAACCTGAAAAGGTCTTTCAAGTCAACAGGACCTTGTCGATCAGGGCCAATTGGGACAACGAAGTGAACATAGCCCTTTAGTAAGCATAAAATCCCTCACCGGATTTCCTACCCAGTTTTCCAGCCTTTACTTTTTCCGCTTGTAGGGCCGATGGTTTCAATCTTTCGGGCTCACCCAAGGCTTGCCATACTTGTTGACTCACGGCATAGTTGATGTCCAAGCCAATCAAGTCCATGAGTTTAAAAGGGCCCATTTTAAACCCAGCCGCTTCCAAAACGGCATCAATTTGTTCGGGATAGGGCCGGGCCACCCGGTTAACAATGAACCCAGGTGAATCCTTGCACCCAACCGGGGTCTTGCCCAAGGTCTTTATCCATGCTTCCAAGGATGCCCTTTCTTGGGGCAAAAGGGTTTCTCCACCAATGATTTCCACCAAGGGCATCAACGTAGCGGGATTAAAAAAATGCAACCCCACCAGCCGACTGCCCTTGGGCAAGGCTGATGACAGCGTGTTGATGGAGAGAGAAGATGTATTGCTGGCCAACAAGATGCCTCCTGGATTTTGATCTAAAAGGGCTTGGAACAATTGCATTTTTGCTGCCGGATTTTC
>RDYY01000187.1 GCA_004293505.1 Sphingobacteriia bacterium
CATAGACGACCAAGTACATTTTCGCGAACCAGGACTGACCCACAAAGCCAATATTTATTCAGAAGCCAAAGCGGCAGTGGCTGGAGGCACCACCTCTTTCATGGAAATGCCCAATACCCAACCACCGGCTTTTACCTTGGATTTGTTGGAACAGAAATACGCCGTTGCCAAAGAAACTGCTTTGGCCAATTACTCCTTTTTCATGGGTACTTCCAACGACAATTTGGAAGATATTTTGCAAGCCAACCAACACAAAAAAGACATTTGTGGGCTCAAGATTTTCATGGGCTCTTCCACCGGTAATCTCTTGGTGGACAATCCCTTGGTACTGGAAAAAGTATTTGGCAGCTGCGACATGTTAATTGCTACCCACTGCGAAGACGAGCCCTTGTTCAAGGCCAATATGGCTGCCCTGAAAAAAGAAAAATCGGTGTTGACGGCAGCAGACCATCCTTTGATCCGCAACGAAGAAGTGTGTTTTGAATCCTCTTTCAAAGCCATTCAATATGCCAAACGCAACAACAGCCGGCTGCACATTTTACACATTACCACCGAAAAGGAATTGCAGTTGTTCACCAACATGATTCCCCTGAAAGACAAACGCATCACCGCTGAAGTATGTGTGCACCACTTGCATTTTACCGATCAGGACTATGCCCGTTTGGGCAACCAAATCAAGTGCAATCCGGCCATCAAAGCACCCCACCACCGGGAAGCCCTTTGGGCCGCTTTGAACGATGACCGCTTAGACATCATTGCCACCGACCACGCCCCCCATACCTGGGCCGAAAAACAAGAAGACTATGAACAGGCCCATGCAGGATTGCCTTTGGTACAACATGCTTTGCCGTTGATGTTGCATTACGTAAAAGAAGGGCGCATTTCCTTGGAACGCGTGGTCCAAAAAATGAGCCACGCTGTAGCCGATTGTTTCCAAATCAAGGAGAGGGGTTATTTGCGCGAAGGCTATTTTGCCGACTTGGTGTTGGTGAACCTGAACCAGCCCCATACCATAGACAAAAGCAATATCTATTACCGGTGTGGCTGGAGCCCATTAGAAGGAATGACCCTGCCGGCCAGCATAGAAAAAACTTTTGTGAATGGCCACTTGGTCTATGGAAATGGCCAATGGGATGAATCTGTTAAGGGACAAAGACTTTCATTTGACCGGGATTAACTGCCCAGCATGCAAATAGACAAGACCAGTTTACTAGACCTATCGGTTTTTCACCCTGAAGAAGAACAATCGGTTTTTCATTTCTTGAACCATACCCAAACCAATGAGGGAAGGGCCTATTTGCGTTGGTGGCTGGAACATCCCCCCGCCCGTTTGGAACAGGTGCAAGAAATACAAGCCCAGCTTAAGTTTTTGGGTGCAAATGCCCAAGCTTGGCCCTTGCATCCCACCAATGGAAGCTTTCTGGTCTTGGACAAGTTTTTTGAAACCTATGTTGACGCCTACCCCAAGCCCGTGCATTATTTGAGTGCATTGTTGTATTCCCTCTTGCACCCTGGTGATTTTTCACTTACCCGTTTCTCTGTCAAACACACCATCGACTTGGTCAAAGGTTTTGATACCATTGCCCGCATACTTGAGCAAGCACCACCCGAAACCAATTTCCAGGCTGTCAGCCAACGGATCCAGGGACTGTTGCGTGCAACTTGGATCCAGGACATGATTCATTGCTCCGTTACAGATATCAGTTCCGTTCAATGGTTGTACTGGGGCCAAGAGATCAAACAACATTTTAAACCAGCGGCAGAGGAGTTGAGTGCCTTGTATGGAAAGCTGGATGCACAAATGGCCGTGGCCAAACTGGGTTTGGAAAAAGGA
>RDYY01000188.1 GCA_004293505.1 Sphingobacteriia bacterium
TTCCGTGTCACCGGTTTTGATGTGGTAATCTTGTAAATCTTTTTGAGAGATGTACATCAGTGCGGTATTGTATTCATAGAATACTTCCATGCGGCTGGTGAGCACAAAGCCAATGAAACGCAAACGGCTTTCTAAAAAATTATCGTAGATCTGGTTGTGAACATCCGTATGGTTAAAGCCGGTTTCTTTTAGGGTGGCTACCATGCGGTGCACAGAAGCCCCGGTGCTGGCAAAGCGGAATGACCCTGTATCGGTCATGACCCCTGTGTACAAACAGGCTGCCATGTTGGGGTTCAACAATTCGGGCTTGGGCGATGCCTGGATGAAATCATAAATCATTTCACAGGTACTGCTCTTGCTGGTCAAGCTGATGCCGTAATCAAAATTGGGCGTATCGGGCTGTTCGTGGTGGTCGACCAATACTTTCTTGGCCTTGGCTTTCGCCAAATAAGGGGCCAAATGCTTGGTGCGGTGAAACACGTTAAAATCCAAACAAAACAACCAATCGGATTGGTCCAACCACTGCAGGGCTTTTTCCTTTTGTTGTTCAAAATTAAACACTTGGTCTATGCCGGGCATCCATTCCAAAAAATCGGCCCAGTTGGTGGGGGAAATCACCCTTACCTGGTGTCCTTGCGCGACCAAAAAATGGAGCAAGCCCAGAGAGGACCCCATGGCGTCCCCATCGGGTTTTTGGTGGGTGGTGATGGTGATTTGCTGGGGTGAAACGAGCTGGGAATAAACTTCTTGTATGGGCTGCATAGAATGGGCGCAAAATTGCGTCATCTGGGGGTTTAAATCAAAACTATTTGTGGTCAAATGTTAAAATGGTATGACTGGTTCACCTTCTACCCCATTGAATCCTTACTTTTGCGGCGAAATTGACACACATGAGCAACAGAACTTTTACCATGATCAAGCCGGACGCAACGTCCAAAGCTTATACCGGAGCCATCCTGAACCAAATTTTGGAAGCCGGTTTTACCATCAAAGCCATGAAATGGACCCGTTTGACCCCTGAGCAAGCTGGTCAGTTTTATGACATCCACCGCGAGCGTCCCTTTTTTGGGGAATTGGTAGATTTCATGAGCAGTGGCCCCATTGTGGCTGCCATCTTGGAAAAAGAAAATGCCGTAGCTGATTTCCGCACTTTGATTGGTGCCACCAACCCAGCGCAAGCTGCTGAGGGAACCATCCGGAAAAAATATGCTGCATCTGTGGGTGAGAATGCTGTTCACGGCAGTGACAGCGACGAAAATGCCCAAATAGAAGGAAGCTTTTTCTTCTCTGGTTTGGAGCGATTCTAAGCCTTTGTTCGCCAGATATTTTAGCCCACAGCGAGCTGTGGGCTTTTTTGTGCACATGCTGATGAAAGGCCGCTTTTGCTGCGCTCAGCAAAGATTAGCTGCGCTGATCTTCTGAAGGGGGTACTACAACCAACCCTCGGCTTTGCCGCTTTTGCTGCGCAAAAGGCGCAGGCTGCGCCTGCTTGGGCTTTTTTTGTCGCGTTCGTGCTCCAGCAAGCTGGGCACTTCCGCTACAAAAAAACCCTCGGCAAAAATTGCCGAGGGTTGGTTGTGTCGGGTGGACAAGATTCGAACTTGCGACCCCTTGCACCCCATGCAAGTGCGCTACCGGGCTGCGCCACCACCCGAAATCAAACAAAGCAGCAAATGGGGTTGAACTGCTTTTCAACGGGCTGCAAATATAGGGGGTAAAAGATTTTTAAAGACTATATTGCGTAAAATTTTCGAGCCGTTCATGAAAATTCTGCTCCAGCAGGTTCAAATTGCAGACCCACAGGTTCCAGAAAATGGTCAAACCTTGGATGT
>RDYY01000189.1 GCA_004293505.1 Sphingobacteriia bacterium
TAGCAAACTGCTTTTCCAAGCTGCTGCCAAAAAATCTTTCTCCCGGTTGTAGATGGTGGGAAAGGCAAAAGACTGGGCCACCAACAATCGGTTATCGGTATAAATGCTGTTGAGTTGTCCCACGTCGGCCACAAGGGCGGTTTTGGGCAAACCCTGGGCGGTTTTCCCCAGCGCTGCCTGGTATGCTGCCACCAATTGGTCTTGTCTAATGTTGAGGTTGTTTTTCCTGGCACTGTCAAATGCCGCAGACAACCGAATGGGCACCTGTGCTGAGACCATGGAAGCGCCTGACAGTCCCAAGACCAAACAAATGGCTTTTAGGTTGATGTGCTTGTTCTGCAAGGGTCTTTGTTCCAACCATTGGTACAAGATGGGCAAAACAAAAAGGGTCAAGACTGTCGCCACCAATAAACCACCAATGACCACGGTAGCCAAAGGTCTTTGTACCTCAGCTCCTGCTCCTTGGCTAAGGGCCATGGGCAAAAAGCCCAATGAAGCCACCAGCGCTGTCATCAAGACCGGCCGCAAGCGCAAACTGGCCCCTGTCAATACTACTGTAGCCATGTCCATGTTGCCTTGTTTTTTTAGTCGATTGAATTCGGCCACCAAGACAATGCCATTCAAAACGGCTACGCCAAACAAGGCAATGAATCCTATACCGGCACTGATACTGAAAGGCATGCCCCTGAGGGTTAGGAACAAAATGCCACCAATGGCAGACAGGGGAATGGCTGTATAAATCAACAATCCATGGCGCAAAGAACCAAAAGCAAAATACAACAAAACCAAGATCAATAAAAGAGCCATGGGTACGGCAACCATCAGCCTTGCTTTTGCCGCGTTTAAATTTTCAAACGATCCCCCATAAGTAATGTAATAGCCCACAGGAAGTTTCAAGGTTTGGTTTACTTTTTTCTGCAAAGCTTTCACCAAGCTTTCTACGTCTGTACCCCTGACATTAAAGCCCACAATGATGCGCCGCTTGGCGTCTTCTCTTTGGATTTGGTTGGGGCCATCCACGATGTCTACTTTGGCCAATTGGTGCAAGGGAACTTGGTTGCCCAATGGGGTGGGAACCATCAACTCTTGTACATCGCTTAGGTTTTGGCGCAGGGCGGGGTCAAGTTTAACCACCACATCAAAGCGTCGCTCTCCCTCAAACAACAAACCAGCTGACTGACCTGCAAAAGCCGTGTTGACCGTTTTATTGACATCGCTGATGTCCAACTGAAAACGAGACAAGGCCGCTCGGTCATAGCGAACGGTGATTTGGGGAAGGCCTGAAACCCTTTCTACATATAAGTCTTTGGCACCTTTGGTAGAAGCCACCAAGGCCCCCAAGGCTTCGGCATAATGGGCCAAACTGTCCAAGTCTTCTCCAAAAATTTTACAAACTACATCTTGACGGGCACCGGTCATGAGTTCATTGAAACGCATTTGAACAGGATACTGAAAACCTGTTGTAAGGCCGGGAATAATTTGCAAAGCTTCTCTCATTTTTTCGGCCAGCTCTGGAAACTGCGTTGCCGAGACCCACTCTTTTTTGGGTTTTAAAATGATCATCATGTCACTGGCTTCCATGGGCATGGGATCGGTGGGCACTTCACCCGCCCCAATTTTGGTCACCACTTTTTCTACTTCTGGAAAGCTGTCCAACAAAATCTTGGCTGCCCGTTGGGTGTGGGAGATGGTGGTACCCATGTTGCTGCCTGTCAGTACCCGGGTGTCCACTGCAAAATCACCCTCTTCCAAAGACGGAATAAATTCTCCTCCCATGCGCAGCAATAAGACAATGCTGATGACAAATGCCATTACCGTAACTGCAAGCCACATGGGCCAAAGCCCGCTTGTATTTTTCTTGCAACTTGTTCAACAAAGACTCTGACCAAACAGCTGGCTGGCTGTTCTTTTTTCCCAAAAACAAAGCACTCATCATGGGTATATAGGTCAAAGACAAGAAGAATGCTCCCAAAAGGGCAAACGCCACGGTTTGGGCCATGGGCTTGAACATTTTTCCTTCAATGCCTTGCAAAGTAAAAATGGGCAAGTACACTATCAAGATGATGGCTTGACCAAAAACCGTACTATTCATCATTTTACTGGCTGCCTGCTCCACCAAATCTTTGGGGGCAAGGGAATGGTCTTCTTCTGATTCACCTGGTCGAGGAAAAAGCCGGTGCATGACGGCTTCTACGATGATGACAGCCCCGTCTACAATCAACCCAAAATCCAAAGCACCCAAACTCATCAGGTTGCCACTTACGCCAAAGGCATTCATCAGGATAACGGCAAACAACATGGACAGGGGAATCACAGAAGCCACAATAAAACCAGCCCTGAGGTTTCCCAAAAACAAGACCAAGATAAAAACCACAATCAACGCTCCTTCCAATAAATTGGTTTGAACGGTGTGGATGGCATTGTTCACCATTTTGCTGCGGTCCAAAAATGCTTCTAACTTAACCCCTTTGGGCAAAGTTTTTTGAATCTCTTCCAAGCGGGCTTTTACTGCTGTCACAACGGCACTGCTGTTGGCCCCTTTTAGCATCATGACCACGGCCCCTGCCACTTCCTCTTTGTCGTTGTAGACCATGGCCCCGTAACGGGTGGCAAAGCCTGTTTCTACTTGTGCCACGTCGCGGATAAAAACAGGTGCTTGGTCTTTGCGGTGCAAAGCAATGCCTTCTATGTCTGTGGGTTTGGACAACAAACCTTCCGTGCGAATGAACAAAACAGCAGGCCCTTTTTCTATGTAAGCGCCGCCCGTGTTTTGGTTGTTTTTTTCCAAAGCTTGAAA
>RDYY01000190.1 GCA_004293505.1 Sphingobacteriia bacterium
GTCCAAGCCATCGGTAATTTGGCGGTGAAAGACCACCAAACGCACTTGCCCCTTGCTGTATTTTTGTTCTACGCCCAACTCAAGGTTGGTGCTGCGTTCGGGTTTTAAATCGGCCCGACCACTAAAGGGATCATACAATTGAAACAAGGACGGGGCTTTAAAAGCTGTGGCCAAAGAACCAAAAACCCGGGTGCGGCTGCCAATGGCATAAGAAGGATTAATGGTATAGGTACTGTAGGAACCAAACTGGCTGTGCTGGTTCAAGCGAATACCCAGGTCCAGGTTAAATCCTTTTTGGGTTTGCCATAGCAAGTGGGCATAGCCAGAATTTTGACGCACCGATGTGTCCCGAAATTGCGTGGTAAAAGGACCAAACCGAAGTATCCCGAAATTGGGTGGTAAATGGACCAAAACTGCTCACGGCAAAATAGCGGCTGTTCATGCTGTTGTAGCGGTATTCATAGCCGGCCAAGAGTTTCAGGGTCTTGGTCAAAGGTACATTGGCATACAGTTCTGCAAACTGCCCTTTGGAGAAAAAGGAATTGCGCACAAAATAACTGAAGGCGGTTTTGTCGGCACTGTCGCGGTTAAAAGTTTGGCTAAACTGGTAATTACCGGTCAATTGAAAACGACTGTGTTTGTACTGAAAGCCACCACCCGTGTTCAAGAGCTGGTGGTCCAGGTTCAATTGTTTGTCATCGGTAAAAATGCGTTCGTCCAATCCTGCTTGGTAGGTATTGCGCATGACATAGGCTTTCAAAGTCAGGGCCGATGTCAGGGCAAATTGCAAGCGCGCGGCTTGTGAAATGCCCCGGAACTTGTCCTTGTCGTAATGGCGGTTGCCCAAAGTATCGGTAGCAGTTGAAAAACCATCGCTTTGCAATCCAGCGTGGCGCAAGCTGTATTGGAGTTTGCCCACCTTGCCATACAACTGGGCTTGTTGGCGATAAGTGCCATAATTGCCTGCGGTCAAACTGGCTTTGCCACCGATTTTTTTGTTGGGCTCTTGTTTTTCGGTGATGAGGTTGATCACACCTGCCACGGCATCGCTGCCATAAATACTGCTTTGTGCACCGCGACAGATTTCAATTCTTTCCACGTCATTGACACTCAAAAAATTCAAATCAAATTCATTCCCAATTTGGGAAGCATCGTTGACGGGAATGCCATCGATCAAAACCAGGGTGCGCCCGCTGGCTGCCCCGCGCATGAAAACGGTTTGATTGGTACCTGCGTTGTTGAGGGCACCATTCAACGTAATGCCCGCTGTTTCATTCAACAAAGCTGCCACAGAACGGCCTTGGTTTTTTTCCAAAGTAGCTTTGTCAATGATGGTAATGACTTTACCCGTGGTAGATGCCCTTTGTGCCATTTTGTTGGCGGTAACGGTAACGGGGTCCAACACAGTCGTGTCGGTTTTGGATTGGGCCTGCAGCAGGCCACTGGCCACAAGGGCCCAGAGCGTTAAGATTTTTTTGCTCATTGTTTTGGTTTAAAAGTGGACAATGAGCTTTCTAAATGAGTCACGAGCAGGAAAACAGCTGCTGCCAACAGTGTCAACCTACATGCTTTTCACCCGAAAGCCTGTAATGGGATGTACCGGGCAGGTCTTCTGACTTGTTTCCCGTGGTGGGTCTTCCCATTGGTTGCCCAACAGTGACATCTGCCACCACAGTGTGCGAAACTTACAGCTACGGGGATAGTGCCGGAATTACACCGGCTTCCCTTTTCATCCTGTGCCTGAGGCACAAGAACCTTGTACGCGACAAAACTAAGCGCTTGTTTTGAATCGCCCCTTAAAAGAAAATGAAATTTTAACCATTTACTTATCTTGTCCACAGATTATACCCCATGCAGCAAAAACAGCAACTCAATCTTTTTAGTTTCACCATGATCGTTGTGGGATTGGTGATTGGCATGGGCATTTTTCGCTCCGCTGCCACCAGTGCCAAACACGCCATTGATCCTTCGGTCTATTTTAGTGCTTGGATTTTTGGCGGCATCGTGGCTTTGTGTGGGGCCCTGACCTATGCCGAGATTGGCAGTCGTTACCCCGTTACAGGCGGCTATTACAAAGTGTTTTCTTACGCCTATCATCCCAGCATTGCTTTTGCCATCAATTGCATCATCCTCATCAGCAATGCCGCCAGCCTCAGTGGCGTGGCTTTGATTGGAAGTGGCTACCTCACCAAATTGTTTCCCGGTCATGCTTGGACCGATATTGACAAGGCCTTGATCAGTGTGGCTGCCATTGCGGTATTTTATGGCATCAACCTCATGGGCTTGCGCATGAGTTCGCGCGCGCAAAACAT
>RDYY01000191.1 GCA_004293505.1 Sphingobacteriia bacterium
CCCTTGCTGTTCACGGCAAATCCCTTGCCCGATTCGTTGATGTCGGGACCCAGCACTTTGATGCCCATGCGTTTGCACTCCTCCATGAAGAAGGTAATTTTTTCGATATTGCCCTGGTGGTTCAACACAGCCGACATGAATTCTCCCGGGTAGTGGGCTTTTAAATAGGCTGTTTGGTAAGCCACAAAAGCATAGCAGGTAGAGTGGGATTTGTTGAAAGCGTATTGCGCAAATTTTTCCCAGTCTTCCCAAATTTTTTCCAAGACCTTGGCATCGTGTCCCTTGGCTTTTGCACCCTCCACAAATTGGGACTTCATTTTGTCCAAGACCGATTTTTGTTTTTTACCCATGGCCTTGCGCAACACATCGGCCTCGCCCTTGGAAAAGCCCGCCAGCTTTTGGCTGAGCAACATGACTTGCTCTTGGTACACGGTGATGCCGTAAGTGTCTTTGAGGTATTCCTCCATCTCGGCCAAATCGTATTGAATGGCTTCTCTGCCGTGTTTGCGGTCGATGAATTTGGGAATATAAGCAATGGGACCTGGCCGATACAGGGCGTTCATGGCAATCAGGTCGTCAAAAGTATCGGGTTTTAACTCGCGCAAATATTTTTGCATGCCCACGCTTTCAAACTGAAAGGTACCATTGGTTTCACCGCGCTGGTAGAGTTGATAAGTGAGGGCATCGTCCAAAGGTATCTCGTCCAAATTGATGCGCACCCCGTGGTTGTTTTCGATCAACTCCAAAGCCGTTTTTAAAATGGAAAGGGTTTTTAAACCCAAAAAGTCCATCTTGATGACCCCTGCATCTTCAATGATGTTGCCCTCGATTTGGGTAATCCAGAGTTCTGAATCTTTGGCCGTGGCCACGGGCAACAAATCGGTCAGGTCGCGGGGCGCAATGATGATGCCGGCCGCATGAATGCCCGTGTTGCGCACCGAGCCTTCTAAGCGTTCGGCCTCGTGCAAGACTTGGGCTTTGATGTCGTCGCCGTTGTACAATTCGCGCAGCTTGCGAACATTGTCGAGGTCTTCGGGCGCATAGCCTTCTTTTTCTACCAAAGAACCAGGACCATCTTTTTGGGTGATGGGGGCTTTGAGCACACGGCCCAATTCTGTACCCGGTTTATCGGGCACCAACTTGGCCAAGAAATTGCTTTCGGACAAGGGCAGGTCCAACACCCGTGCGACGTCTTTGATGCTCATTTTGGCCGCCATGGTACCATAGGTCACAATTTGGGCCACTTGGCTTTTGCCGTATTTGTCTACCACATAATCAATGACGCGCTGCCGACCTTCGTCGTCAAAGTCGGTATCAATATCCGGCATGCTCTTGCGCTCGGGGTTCAAAAACCTTTCAAACAGCAATTGGTATTTGATGGGGTCGATGTTGGTGATGCCAATGCAGTAAGCCACCACCGAACCCGCAGCCGAACCCCGGCCAGGACCCACAAAAACCCCCATGTCGCGGCCAGCTTGAATAAAATCTCCTACGATCAAGAAATAACCCGCAAAACCCATGGTCTTGATGGTGAAGAGTTCAAAGTCTATGCGCTCTTGGATCTCGGGCGTCAAGGGATCGTACCTTTTGTGTGCCCCCTCCATGGTCAGGTGCTTCAAATACTCCCACTGGTTCAGGTTGGCGTCGGCATGGATTTGAAAAGAAGGCGGCAGGGGAAAAGCAGGCAACAAAATGTCTCGTTTCAGGTTCAAGACCTCGACCTTGTCAACCACCATTTGGGTGTTCTCAATGGCTTCGGGGATGTCGGCAAACAAGGCGGACATCTCTGCTTTGGTCTTGAAATAAAACTGGTCGTTGGGAAATTTA
>RDYY01000192.1 GCA_004293505.1 Sphingobacteriia bacterium
CCCACGGCTTCTTCGTACAAAGCTTTGTCGCCAGCAGGTGTGGTGTGCCAAACACTTTGGGCTATGCTTTTAGAAGCGTTTTGCCAATAACAAAACAAAGCATACCATTGGAACAAATACACCAATGACAATTGCCACATCACTTTGGGCATTTGGCCAATGGCGCGGAAAATTTCAAGAAAGGGTTCTACCACGCCTTTTTTGTTGCTGCGCAAAACAGCCAATTCTTCGGGCGTTGGCGGAATCTCCGGGGTGCGCGAAATGCTCCACCACACCGAGCTGATGGAGCAAACCGATCCCAAGAAAAAAGAACCAAATACCCAATAGGGAATGGCACCGTGCTGGCCTGGAATGAATTTTTGGAAAACAAACAAAGAAAGATTGGCCAGGGTAATGCCCAGACCCGTAAAAAAGCTTTGGGTTAAAAAGCCCGTGGCGTGTTGGTCACTGGGTAATTTGTCTGCAATAAAAGCCCGGTAAGGTTCCATGGCCGTGTTGTTGGCCGCGTCCAAAACCCAGAGCAAACCCGCTGCCATCCAAAGCGTGCTGCTAAAAGGGTAGAGGAACAAACAAAGGGAACAGAACAAAGCCCCAATGAAAAAATAGGGCTTGCGGCGGCCCCAGCGTGGATGCCAAGTGCGGTCGCTCAAGACCCCAATGATGGGTTGTATCAGCAAGCCCGTCATGGGGCCTGCCAAATTCAGCAAGGGAATTTCATCGGGTTTGGCGCCCAAAAAATCATAGATGGGGTTAACAGCCGATTGCTGCAAGCCAAAACTGTATTGGATGCCAAAGAAACCCACATTCATGTTGATGATTTGCAGGAAACTCAGCCGGGGTTTGGGGAGGGACATAAGCTTGGTTGGTTTTTAAAAATAGCGAAATGAAACCATCGGCACACCAGCCCCCACAATTTGTTTTAGTTTTGTGCCATGCGCCACGCTTTTGCCTACGAAAAGAAAAAAGTTGTTCAAGCCCTCCGCTACCATTTTGTGCAACTGAAAGAAATCCGCATCCTCTTGATTGCCGTGAATGTTTTTGCCATTGGCTCGGCGGCCCTTTTTTATTTTAAAATGATCAGGCCCGAACCCTTTTTGTTGGGCTCCCTGCTTTGGCTGTCGCTGATGTTGGCCTTTTGGTACCTCATCCCCAACAGCCTCTACCGCAAATCGGCCACCTTCAAAGACCAATTTGTACTGGCCAACCACGACAAGGGCCTGTCTTTGGAAAACCCAAGGGGAGAAACATTTTGGGAATGGACCCGCTTTCAACGCTATTTTGAAAGCCCCCATTTTATTCACCTGTATTTTGATACCCGCTCTTTTTTCTTGGTGCCCAAAGAAGGCATCAACGACGCCGACATGAGTGAGTGGCGGACTTTGCTCCGGGAAAAAATTGGGGGTTAAAGTTCTTTCTCCATCGACACATGGGAAATGTTCAATTCCAAAAAGGGTTCGCCTTTGACCACATAGCCCAGTTTTTCAAAAAAAGGTACCGTGGGCAAGCGGGCGTGCATGGATATTTTTTCGAAGCGCCGGTCCCGGGCCACGTTTTCGGCAAAAGCCACCAAAACCCGGCCAATCCCCTTGCCTTGTAAGCCCGCCAATACCGCCAATTGGCGCAACCGCACGGTGTTCCCTGGTTCGGACACCAGCATGCAACAGCCTTCCAACTCCCCATCGTCAAAACAGCCCAAGAGCACGTGGTGTTTCTCGGCCATTAATTCTTCGGTGGTAAAATGGAGTCCCAGGGGCTTGCGCAAGACTTGGTAGCGCAATGCTACCATTTGTTCGTATTCGCGGGAACCATGCTGGATCATG
>RDYY01000297.1 GCA_004293505.1 Sphingobacteriia bacterium
GATACAGGCGCATGTTTGTGCATCAGCAGCTTGCCCTTTTCTTGGCGCCAGATGGGCCATTCCTGTCTCAAATCATTTTCGCTCCAGTCTCCCAACCAATTCACCAAAACATCAAATTGGTAGGCTTTATCGGCCAAATCCAGGGCTGCCCTGGCCGATAAGCGCAAGACAGCAGGGCCACTCAAGCCCCAATGGGTAACCAAAACAGGGCCTTGTTCCAACCATTTGCTGCCCGCCATTTTTACGGTCGCTTTGGGCACACTGACTCCCATGAGGGCTGTAATGGGATGTTGGGGCAGGTTAAAAGTAAAAAGAGAAGGTACGGGAGGAACAATGTGGTGGCCCAGGTTTTTCAACCAATCAAATTGGGACAATTTGGGAAAACCACCTATGGCCAAACACAAGGCATCGGCTTTCAAGTTTTCTCCATTGGCCAAAGTCAATCTTGCCCCTCTCTCCCCCTTTCCCGCTGGTTGTATGTCCAATACGTTGGCTTGGGTTCTGACCGAGACTTTGTATTGATGGGCTTCCCGCAACAAAGAATCTATGATGGTCTGGGATTGGTGGGTACTGGGAAACATGCGGCCATCGGCTTCTGCCACCAAGTCAACACCCCTCGCTGCAAACCATTCAATGGTTTGGGCAGGTCCAAAAGCATACAATTCTTTTTTCAGCAAAGCCCCACCCCTGGGGTATTTGGGAAGCAAATCTGGGACATCAAACAAGTGGTGGGTAACATTGCATCGCCCTCCCCCACTGATTTTCACCTTCATCAACAAGCGGTCTGTTTTCTCCAAGACCAGTACCTCCCAATGGGGGTGTAAGCGAGCGGCGTTCACGGCGCAAAACATGCCGGCAGCTCCCCCTCCTACCACAACCAATTTGGGCATGACAAAAGTTTAAGCGTAATAACTGCTGTTCAAGTGGGTATTGCTTTTCTCCGCTGCTTCAATCACAGCATAATCCGATAAAATCAATGCTTGGTGTCTTTTGACACAAACATCGTGTTCAAAGTGAACAGAAGGCAAACCATCTTTGGTGCGCACGGTCCAACCATCTTCTTCGGTAAACACTTCCCGGCTGCCCAAGTTGATCATGGGCTCGATGGCCAGGACCAAATTCTCTTTTAATTTGGGTCCCGTGCCCCGCTTTCCATAATTGGGTACTTGGGGGTCTTCGTGCAAACTGCGGCCCAATCCATGGCCCACCAATTCTCGCACCACACCGTATTTGTTTTTGCCTTCGGTGTGTTCTTGAATGGCATAGGCAATGTCGCCAATGCGGTTATTGGCAATGGCTTTTTCTATCCCCTTGTACAAAGACTCTTTGGTGGTTTTCACCAAGTGCAAGTACTCGGGTTTGGTCTCGCCCATGACAAATGTATAAGCATGGTCACCGTGCCATCCATTCAGCACCACACCCAAATCAATGGAGACAATGTCGCCCACTTGCAAGGGAGTGTCATTGGGGAAACCATGCACCACCACGTCGTTCACCGAAGCACAAATGGTAAAAGGATAGCCATTGTAATGCAAAAAAGAAGCTTGGGCACCCGCTTGGCGAATGGATTGGGCACAAAGGGCATCAATGGCCAAAGTGGTCATGCCCGGCGCCAATACCTTGGCCACTTCGGCCAGGGTTTGACTGACCAAACGCGCAGCTTTTTCCATCAACAATATTTCTGCATCGGTCTTGTAATAAATCATGTTTTTGTTGTGGCCCATGGCATTGGTATAAAAAGAAACCTGTTCAAATACTTGAACAGGTTTACAAAGATAGTTATTAAAAAAATTAGATGGCAGAAGAA
>RDYY01000060.1 GCA_004293505.1 Sphingobacteriia bacterium
CCATTGCCTTCTGCGTGAATTTGGATACGGGCATCGCGGGCTGCTTTGCCTTCCAAACCAGTACCCACAATGGGTACTTCGGGCAAAATCAAAGGAACGGCCTGGCGTTGCATGTTGGATCCCATCAGGGCCCGGTTGGCATCATCGTGCTCCAAGAAAGGAATCAAGGAAGCAGACAGACCCACAATTTGGTTGGGGGCCACGTCCATGTATTCTACCTCGGCTTTTTCCAAGATGGGGAAATCACCCGTTTGGCGAGAAACCACGCGGTCTTCGGCAAATTCACCCTTCTCGGTGAGGGGAGAATTGCTTTGGGCAATTTTGGCCGTATCTTCTTCTTCGGCGCTCAGGAAGGTCAATTCTTTCATGTTGACCTTGCCATTTTCTACCTTGCGATAAGGGGTTTCGATGAAGCCCATGTCGTTGATGGCAGCGTGCACACAAAGGGTAGAAATCAAACCAATGTTGGGTCCTTCAGGGGTTTCGATGGTACACAAACGACCGTAGTGTGAATAGTGGACGTCACGTACTTCAAAGCCTGCGCGTTCGCGGCTCAAACCACCTGGTCCCAGTGCAGAAATCCGGCGCTTGTGCGTGATCTCACTCAAGGGGTTGGTTTGGTCCAGGAACTGAGACAATTGAGAGGTTCCAAAGAAAGAATTGATAACAGAAGAAAGGGTACGGGCGTTGATGAGGTCTACGGGCGTAAACACTTCATTGTCGCGCACGTTCATCCGTTCGCGGATGGTACGGGCCATACGGGCCAGGCCCACGCCAAATTGGGCGTAGAGCTGCTCTCCTACTGTTCTTACCCGGCGGTTGCTCAGGTGATCGATGTCATCAATCTCGGCTTTGGCATTGGTTAAGCGAACCAAGTATTTGATGATTTCAATGATGTCTTGTTTGTTCAACACCTTTTTGGTCAAGGGGTAGTCCAAGTTCAATTTGCGGTTGATCTTGTAACGACCTACTTCGCCCAAATCGTAGCGCTTGTCGCTGAAGAACAATTTGTCGATGATGCCACGGGCAGTCTCGTTATCGGGCGCATCGGCACCGCGCAACTGGCGGTAAATGTGTTGCACCGCTTCCAATTCTGAGTTGGAAGTATCTTTATTGAGGGTATTGTAAATGATGGCATAATCACCACCCACGTCTTCTTTTTGGATGAAAACCGATTTAACTTCCATCTCAATGATGGTAGCAATGGCTTCTTCGTCCAAAACGGTGTCGCGCTCCATGACAATTTCATTGCGCTCAATGCTCACCACTTCGCCACTGTCTTCGTCCACAAAATCTTCCACCCAGGTACGGAGTACACGGGCAGCCAATTTGCGGCCTACTTGGTTGGCCAGGTTTTTCTTATCGGCTTTGACCTCATCGGCCATGCCAAAGAGTTCCAGAATGTCTTTGTCGGTTTCAAAACCAATGGAACGCAACAAGGTGGTAACAGGGAATTTTTTCTTCCGGTCGATGTAAGCATACATGACATTGTTGATGTCAGTGGCAAACTCCATCCAAGCACCTTTGAAAGGAATCACACGGGCAGAGTAAATCTTGGTACCGTTGGGGTGAACCGACTGGCCAAAGAATACACCCGGTGAACGGTGCAACTGGGAAACCACCACACGCTCCGCTCCGTTGATCACAAAAGTACCACGGGGGGTCATGTAAGGGATATTGCCCAAGAACACGTCTTGTACAATGGTTTGGAAATCCACGTGCTCTTCGTCGTTACAACTCAGGCGCAATTTCGCTTTCAGCGGAACCGCATAAGTGAGACCACGTTCCATGCACTCGTCAATGGTATAGCGTGGCGGATCAATGAAATAATCCAGGAATTCCAGCACGAAAATGTTCCGGGTGTCGGTGATCGGAAAATTTTCCTTGAACACACGGAACAGCCCTTCCACATTGCGTTTGTCGGGGGTTGTCTCTAACTGGAAAAACTCTCTGAAAGATTCTAACTGAATGTCGAGCAGGTCAGGCGCATCGGCCAAGTGTTTCGTCTTACCAAAGCTGACCCTGTTGTTCAAAGTTGTTGTAGACATATGTATGTAAAACCGGTTTTGATGCGATAAATATTGGGGAGAACCTTGAAATTCTCTTAACGTACAATCGGCGCATCTACCATTCAACTGCAATGATAAAAATGTCCACCCGCTAAAATTCCCAAAATTAGGTTGGCAAAGGTAAGGAAAGGGGCGGTTTCCCGCAAATCAAATTTTGCGCCAAACCACCCAAGTGTGGAAAAGATATTACCAGATTTTTGCCCGGTCGGCGGGCTTGCGGTAAAGTTTGTGTTTTTCCGTCACCCCAAAAGCCTGGTAGAAAGGATCAAAATTGGCCAAGGGCCCATTGACCCGGTATTCTTCAGGAGAGTGGGGGTCGGTGGTAATGCGGGTCCGCATGGTTTCGGGCCGGTTGATGAGGCGCCATACCTGGGCATAACCCAAGAAAAAGCGCTGTTCCGGGGTAAATCCATCTATTTTCTCTTGGCCCTTGCCCTGGGGAGTCATTTTAAAGGCATCATAAGCAATGGCAAGGCCACCAATATCAGCCAGGTTCTCACCCAAGGTCAGGGCACCGTTTACATGTAGGCTGTCCAGGACCACGTAGTTGTTGTACTGGGCCACTACCCCACCCGCTTTGGCCTTGAATTTTTCGGCATCACTGGCGGTCCACCAATCTTTCAAGTTTCCTTGTGCATCGTATTGACGGCCTTGGTCGTCAAAGCCATGGGTCATTTCATGGCCAATCACCATGCCAATGGCCCCATAATTGATGGCGTCATCGGCTTTTCCATCAAAGAAGGGAAATTGCAAGATGCCTGCTGGAAACACAATTTCATTAAAAGTGGGGTTGTAATAAGCATTCACAGTAGGTGCTGTCATGCCCCATTCGGTTTTGTCTACGGGCTGGCCCAATTTGGCCATGGTTTCTTTGTAATCATGGGCTGCCACTTGCAAGGCATTTTCAAAAAGAGCATCTTTTTTAATGGTGACGTCGTCGTAGTTTTTCCAAGTACTGGGGTACCCGATTTTTTTGAGGAAGGCCCCCATTTTTTCTTTGGCCCTTGTTTTGGTGGAATCACTCATCCAATCCAGGGCGCCGATGCGCTTTTCAAAAGCAGCTTGCAAATTATTGACCAACTCATCCATTCTCTTCTTGGACTCGGGCGGAAAATGGGCAGCCACATACAATTGCCCCACCAGGTCTTTTAAACTGTTGTCGGTGCGGCTCACCATTTGTTTCCAACGGTCCGATTGTTTTTTGGCACCAGAAAAAGTCTTGTTGAAGGCAAAATTTTCATCGCGAAAAGCCTTGCTCAAAAGACCGGCTTTACCCGCAACATAATCGTAACGTGCTTTGGCTTTGAAAGCAGCCAAAGGAACGGTTTTCAACAATTGTCCCAAACCAGCATAATATCTCGGTTGTGCCAAGTTGATGCTATCGGGCTGAATGCCCATGGCAGAGAAAATAGCTGCCCAAGGCAGGTTGGGGTAGGTTTTGGCCAAATCGGTTACGGCCATTTTGTTGTAGTTCTTGAGGGGGTCCCGCAATTCAACCGGACTGCGGTGAGAAGCAGCAATACTGGTCTCCAAAGCCAAAACAGCTGCCGCATCTGCTTGTGCGGCAGCGGGTGCCATGCCCGTCAACTCAAAATAACGGGCCACGTGTTGTTGGAACTGTTGGCGTACCCCTACCGTAAAGGAATCTTTTTTGGTGTAATAGTCTTTTTCTGGCAAGCTTAACCCAGACTGGGAGAGGGTCAAGATATTGTGGGAACTGCGGCGCTCATCGGCCCCCACATAAAAAGAAAGAAAACTGGCCCCTTCGCCTGTTTTCTCTGCACCTGCCAACAATACCATGAGGTCATTGACCGATGGTGCGGCGGCAATTTTTTGCAACATGGTTTGCAAAGGAGCTGCACCCTTTTTCTCCAACAAGGCTGTGTCCATGCCACTGGTATAAAAATCACCTACTTTTTGTTCCAAGCTGCCATTGGCGGCACCAGCTGCAGCCGCTTTTTCCATCAAGGCTTTGAGCTTGGTTTGGTTTTCGTCGTAGAGGGTATAAAAACTGCCCCATCCACTTTGGTCATCTGGAATCTTGGCTGTTTTGATCCACCCTCCGTTGGCGTACACAAAGAAATTATCCCCCGGATGAACACTGCTGTCCATGGACTGGGTGTCAAAAAAACTTTGGTCTGCAGCATTGTTTTTACAAGCCACCAAAACCAAGGCCAAGAGGCCGCTTAAAAAGATCATTTTTCTCATGGCAATAAATTGAAATGGACGGGGTTTGGGCCCGTACAAGGGCCAACAAATTAAGCCAAATCAAGCTGCTTTGGGCACCACCCATAAAAAAAAGGCCGCTGCAGATGCTGCAGCGGCCCCAAGTGCTATGGAAAAGCTTATTTTACTTCTACTTCGGCACCGGCTTCTTTCAGCTTGGCAGCAATGTCTTCTGCTTCTGCTTTAGAAACGCCTTCTTTTACAGGCTTGGGAGCACCGTCAACCAAGTCTTTGGCTTCTTTCAAGCCCAGACCAGTCAATTCTTTAACGATTTTCACCACGCCCAATTTGCTGGCGCCACCGCTCACGAGAACCACATCAAATGAGGTCTTCTCTTCAGCGGCTGCTGCACCACCACCGTCGCCACCAGCGGCAACTACTACTGCGGCTGCAGCGGGTTCAATGCCGTAATCGGCTTTCAATACATCGGCCAGTTCCTGAACTTCTTTAACGGTCAGGCCAACCAGGGTTTCTGCTAATGCTTTTACGTCTGCCATGTGTTTAAATTTTTTCCGTCTTCATGTTCAAAATTGAATCCGACGGAGGGTTTAAAAAAATTTGCCTTTATTGTCCCTCAGGCCTGGGATATGGTAAGGTATTATCCTTCTACTGCTGTACCCGCTTGCTTCTCGTGGTGGTGCAACAAACCAGCCAATACGCGCTTGGCAGGAGACTGCAACAAGCCAATGACTTCGCCAATCAATTCGTTCTTGGTCTTGATTTGGGTCAGGGTCTTCAGGTTGTTGTCGCCGGTGTACACATCACCATTGATAAAAGCTGCTTTCAGCACAGGCTTGTCGCCGTTGCTGCTTTTGCGGAAAGAACTGATGATGACTGCAGGCTCCTTGGGGTTGTCTGAGAACATCAAGGCAGTTACTTTGTGCAAGGAATCAAAAATGCCAGCATAGCGCTCAGCATCCAAGGATTCCAAGGCTTTGCGGATCAAGGTATTCTTGGCCACTTTCATTTCAACTTGCTTGTTAAAGCAAGTTCTGCGCAGGTTAGATACCTGTTCAACCGAAAGGGCTTCTGTGTCGGTTACGTAGAAGTTACTGTACTGAGAGAATTTCTCTTTCAGTGCTACAATCACTTCATTTTTTTGGTCTTTGGTCATAACTAATTTTTTTTAGTACCTGGGTCATTTCCCTGAGGGGATCACCAGGATTAGTTCATCAATGATTTGGTGTCAAGCGCAATGCCGGGGCTCATGGTGCTGGCCATGCTCACGCCTTTCAGGTAGATTCCTTTGGCGGTAGAGGGTTTCAGCTTGATGATGGCATTGATCAGTTCGGTGCTGTTTTCGGCAATCTTATCGGGTGCAAAAGAAATGCGACCGATAGAAGCATGTACAATACCAGACTTGTCAACTTTAAAGGCAATCTTACCGCCTTTTACCTCATTGACTGCAGCCGCCACATCGTTGGTAACAGTACCCGTTTTGGGGTTGGGCATGAGGTTGCGGGGTCCGAGTACTTTACCCAGTTTACCAATTTTGGGCATGACAGCAGGTGTAGCAATGATGACATCAATGTCTACCCAACCGCTTTCAATTTTGGCGATGAATTCGTCCAGACCCACGTGGTCGGCACCAGCAGCTGTAGCAGCGGCTTCTTTGTCGGGGGTGCACAATACCAATACGCGCTTGGTTTTACCCGTACCATGGGGCAGGGAAACCGTGCCACGCACTTGTTGGTCGGCTTTTTTGGGATCCACACCCAAACGGATGTGCAAGTCTACTGAACTGTCAAAAGCAGTACAGTTGATTTCTTTTACCAGGGCGGCAGCTTCTTTCAAAGAATACTGCTTGTTCTTATCCACCTTGGTAACAGCTACTTTTCTTTTTTTGGTCAATGACATAATAGTTTGTTATGAGGTGAATAATTAGTTTTCCCAGGGGGCTTTGCCTTCTACAGTCAATCCCATGGAGCGGGCTGTACCAGCCACCATGCTCATGGCGCTTTCCAAAGTAAAGGCGTTCAAATCAGGCATTTTGTCCTTGGCAATGGTTTCAACCATTTCCCAGGTTACTTTGCCCACTTTGGCGCGGTTGCTTTCTTTGGAGCCTTTTTGGATCTTGGCCATTTCCATCAACTGTACTGCAGCTGGAGCGGTTTTGATCACAAAGTCGAAAGACTTGTCAGAATAAACTGTGATGAGAACGGGGACTACTTTCCCCATTTTGTCCTGCGTACGTGCATTAAATTGCTTGCAGAACTCCATGATGTTGACACCCTTTGAACCAAGGGCTGGGCCTACGGGAGGAGCAGGATTGGCTTGACCGCCTTTCACCTGCAGCTTCACAAAGCCGGAGATTTCTTTTGCCATTTTTATTTGATTTAATTGGTCATAGCGTTCCGGTTTGTCCGGAACTCCCAAATTCCATCATCCTTTCGAAAAAGAACTTTTGGGGACGCAAAGGTAAGAAAATTCCCTTCCCAGACAAGAAATTTCCTTAAAATCTGTTCATGGCCTCTATTACTTGGTCAATTTCTGCCAAAGAATGGGCAAATGAACAGGGTAAACTGAGGGTGGTAGCGTGGATCTCTTCCGAAATGGGATAGGATTGTCCTGCCAAAAGGGGCTGGAGGGCTTTTTGTTGGTGGGGCGCCAAGGGATAGTGGATTTCGGTGCCAATGCCCGCAGCCGCCAAATGGGCTTTTAAGGCGTCTCTCCGGGGGTGGCGAACATTGAAAATATGGTAGACGTGTTCGTTTTGTGGCAAGACTTTGGGCAGGATAAAATCGGATTTCAGCCCCTCTCGGTATCGCTGGGCTAGTCTTTGCTTGTGCTGTGTTAGTTCCGCCAATCGGGCCAATTTGACCAACAAAAACAGTGCTTGTAATTCGTCTAATCGGCTGTTGTATCCCAGGTACTCGTTGTAATATTTTTTGTGGGACCCATAATTGCGCAAAGCCGCAATTTGTTCGGCCAAAATAGGATCGGAACAAACCACGGCACCTGCATCGCCCAAAGCCCCCAGGTTTTTGGTGGGGTAAAAACTAAACGCATTGCAATGCCCAAAATTTCCTGCTTTTTTCCCTTTGTAAGTGGCATCGTGGGATTGGGCACAATCCTCTACCACTTTTAAATGGTGGGCGGCGGCAAAGGCTAAAATGGGATCCATGTCACAACACTGGCCATATAAATGCACCACCAAAATGGCTTTGGTTTGAGGGGTCAAAGCAGCAGCCAGTAAGTGGGGGTCTAGGTTGTAGGTGTGAATATCAGGCTCGACCAAGACCGGTCGGTGCCCTGCCTGTACAATGGCCAAAATACTGGCGATATAGGTATTGGAAGGGACCAAGACATCGGAATGGGGTGGCAAGTCCAAAGCCTTTAAGCAAAGTACCAAAGCATCCAATCCATTGGCCACGCCAATCGCCCTTTGCCCCTCTCCTTGGTGTTGTCCAAAAGCAGTTTCAAACTGCTTCACTCCTTCGCCCAAGATATACCAGCCCTTGTCCAAAAAGGATTGAAAGCGATTTTCAAAGTCAACCCGATAAGCAGCATTGACCCTTTCTAAATTTTCATATGGAATCATGACAAAGCAGGATAAGCATCAAAGATATAATCCGCTGGGTCATAAGGCTCGGAGGCAAAAACCAACAAGATGGCGTCAGGGGTAAAATCATACATTTTGTGCCAGTCTTGGGGTTCCAAAACCAAACATTGGTGGGGACTGTCCAACCGAAAAACAGATTCCCTTTTCCCATCGCTGTTCCAAATGGTGCAAGCCCCTTGTAGGCAAATGGCCGCTTGAATGGTTTTGTGGTGGCGGTGCCCACCCCGAAC
>RDYY01000061.1 GCA_004293505.1 Sphingobacteriia bacterium
TCGGGCATTGCGCCCTATTTTTCTCCCGAAGACATCATTGGCCAAACCGTAACAGTTGTCTGTAATTTGGCTCCGCGAAAAATGCGGGGCATTGAAAGCAATGGCATGATTTTGATGGCAGCAGACCCCACTGGCCAACTGCATTTTGTACAAACCCCAACGCCCATTGCGCCAGGCAGCGGGGTCAGCTAGGGTTTAGACATCATAACGCGCACACTCCTTGTTCTCTTTCTCGGAATAAGCCAATTTGTATTGGGCCAAGACTTCCGCGGGAACCCCATTCCATTGGTTGGGGGCATTGCCCACATAACCCAAGTCTTTCACGCCGATTTCAGAGGTATAAAAACCGGTGGTCACCAAATCGCGCATCAAATTAAAAAAAGCCACCCCAGCCCGGTGTTCGGGTTTGGCCTTTTCTGGATAAGCTATCTGGTCTACAATGGCCAATTGTTGGGCCGCAGTGCACTGCACAAAGTTTTTTTGGTGCAGGGTAAAACTGTGTCGGTCCAACCAACGCAACCCGCCCCGCAAAGGGGTTTGGTGGCTGGGCATGTCTTTCACAATGAAAGCGATGAAAGCAGGCACGCCTGCTGCCGATGCAGACCCACTGACGGCATCGGCAGGAATGATGATGTCGCCCAACACAGTGATGGTTTTCATTTCTTCGGGCGTAAAAAATTCAGCCTGCTCGGTCAAGGTTTTCAGCTGGTCTTTTTCTTCTTGCATGCGGTCGGCCAATTGCGCATCGGCCGATGCCGCCACCGTTTTTTTGTCGGCGCTGCTACAAGCTTCTACCAATACCCCTGCCCCTACCGTGCCCAGCACCAGGGCTTTGATGGAATGACGACGGTCCATGTTATAAGTTTTGTTTTTTCATTTCATCAATGATGTATTCACTGGCCCGCATGCTGAGGGCCAAAATGGTCCAGGTAATGTTCTTGTCTGCTTGGGATACAAACTGGGAACCATCCACACAAAACAAGGTTTTGCAATCGTGGGCTTGGCTCCATTTGTTCAGGGCCGAAGTTTTTTTGTCGTTGCCCATGCGCACGGTTCCGGCTTCGTGAATGATGTTGCCAGGATTGGCCAAGCCATACTGGTTGGACGCATTGTCATCGGCCCCCCAAGTGATCACCGCCCCCATTTCGTGCATGATTTCTTTGAAGGTTTCCTTCATGTGCTTGGCTTGCAAAATTTCATACTCCGAATTTTTGGTGTTGAAGCGCAGCACAGGAATGCCATATTTGTCCACCACATTGGGATCAATCTCGCAATAATTGTCGTAGCGGGGAATGGCTTCTCCGCGACCTGCCATGCCAACGCCCGCGCCATAAAAAAAGCGCACGTCTTCTTTCAATGAAGCCCCATAACCACCGGCTTCTTTTTGCTGACCATTCACCAAATACTTGCCATTCAATCCCTGCATGCCCATGCCAAACCCATAAGCGGGTTGGCTCATGCCGCCCCAATATTCAATGTGGTACCCACGGGGGAAATCCAGTTTTTTGTTGTCCTTCCACCAAGGCGTATAAATGTGCATGCCGCCCACCCCGTCTTCGTTGTAGCGTTTGCGGCCAAAGAGTTCGGGCAAGACACCACCCAGGGCTGCACCCGTTGAATCGTGCAAATAACGACCCACTACATTGCTCTCATTGGCCAAGCCATTGGGGTGTCGGGCCGATTTGGAGTTCAACAAAAGCCGGGCTGTCTCACAGGTACTGGCAGCCAAGATCACTACCCGGGCTTTGACCGTGTATTCCAGTCCATCTATTTTGTTGACATAAGAAATACCCGTGGCCAATCCTTGGGCGTTGGTGATGACTTCCCTGGCCATGGCTTGGGTAATCACGTCTACATTGCCCGTCTTCAAAGCAGGTTTGACCAAGACCGATCCGGAAGAGAAATCGCCATACACTTTGCAACTGCGGTTGCATTGACCACAATAAAAACAAGCACCGCGCTCATCGTTTATTTTCTTGGTGAGAATAGACAAGCGCGAAGGAATCACCGGCACACCAATGCCCGTAGCTGCTTTCTTGATCATCAATTCGTGCAAACGGGGCTTGGGGGGTGGCAAAAAAATACCATCGGGATCGTTCTCCAATCCTTCGTTGCTGCCAAAGACCCCAATGAGGCGATCTATTTTATCGTAATAGGGTTTGATGTCTTCATAGCCAAGGGGCCAGTCATCTCCCAAACCATCTATGCTGCGGCGTTTGAAATCCTTGGGGCCAAAGCGCAAAGAAATGCGGCCCCAGTGATTGGTGCGTCCTCCCATCATGCGGGCCCGCCACCATTCAAATTTTTGTGCACCTGGGGCTTGGGTATAGGGCTCTCCATCAATCTCCCATCCCCAATAACAGCCATCAAAATCCCCAAAGGGCCTAAAATGCGTAGAAGCGCCCCGACGGGGTGATTCCCAGGGGTTCTTGAGTTGCGAAGAATTCACAGCCGGATCATAATCGGCCCCGGCTTCCAACAAACACACTTTCAATCCAGCTTTGGACAAAGTATATGCTGCCATGCCACCGCCTGCACCCGAGCCCACAATGACCACATCGTAAGCCTTGCTTTGTTCTTTGATTTGAAAATCTCCCATATAAAATTTTGCTGGGTTAAGGTACAAAAAAAATCTCCCGGAGAACCGGGAGATCTTGTTTTCATCAGTGTAAGGATCAACTGATTCCTAACTGCAGCCCATGCTGGTACCGCAGTTCAGGCATTTATAACAAGTTCCACTGCGAATGGTCAAGTGACCACAAGTAGAACAAGCGGGTGCATCACTTTGCATGCTCTTGGCCGCTGCATTCACGGCGTCCATGCCAGACTCTGCTTTCACGGCATTTACCGCAGCAGCTCTTTGTATTTTGGTTGCACCTGTTGTAGCTGCTGGGCTGGTGTTGGCCGATGGGGCATTCACGCGCAAGCTACTCAGTTCGGGCTTTCCCAAAAAAGTGGCTTCTCCCTCCCCTTCCCCGGTATTGCCTACCTCGGGTTTGTCCAAGACATGTACCAGATCGGTGCGGTTCAGGTATTCGTATGCCAAGGAGCGGAAAATAAAGTCTACAATAGAAGTAGTGGTTTTGATGTTGGGATGGTCTACCATGCCAGAGGGTTCAAAACGGGTAAAGACAAATTTCTCTACAAACTCCTCTAAGGGTACACCGTATTGCAAGCCCACTGAGATGGAGATGGCAAAACAGTTCATCAAACTGCGCAGGGTAGATCCTTCTTTGGCCAGGTCAATGAAAATTTCTCCCAAAGTGCCATCGGAGTATTCACCTGTGCGCAAGAAGACCACCTGACCACCAATCTTGGCTTTTTGGGTATGGCCGCGGCGCTTGGCTGGTAAGCTCTTGCGCTCCACAATGCGCGACAGGGCCCGCTTGAGTTGGGTATCAGAAGAAGCCGTCATGCGCTTTTGCACTTCGTCCAACAAGTCTTCTACCGTCAATTGGCTGAGGTCCACAATATTGGGGGCTGTGGTATCTGACAACACAGCTGTTTCTTCTTCCGCTGCAGCACTGTCTTCTGATTTTTTCTTTTTGTCGGACTTGTTGCTGAGGGGTTGGCTCAGTTTGGAACCATCACGGTAAAGGGCATTGGCTTTCAAGCCCAACTGCCAGCTCAAGAGGTAGCAATCACTGATCTCTTCTACGGTTGCTTCGTGGGGCAGGTTGATGGTTTTGGAAATGGCACCAGAGAGGAAGGGCTGACAAGCACCCATCATGCGGATGTGGCCATAAGCGTGAATATAGCGCTCGCCTTTTTTGCCACACTTGTTGGCGCAGTCAAACACTTTCAAGTGTTCTTCTTTCAAGAAGGGTGCACCTTCTATTGTCATGGTACCACAAATGAAATCGTTGGCAGCATCAATTTCATCTTCAGTGAAGCCCAAGGCTTCCAAGAGATTGAAATTCCAATCGCTGTATTGGTCTTCGGTAAAGCCCAGTCTTTGCAAGCAGGCATCGCCCAAAGTAAAACGGTTGAAAATAAAACCAATTTCGAAAGCAGCGCGGGCGGCATTGTTCAGTTGCGTAATCTCGGCTTCTGTAAAGCCTTTTGCAGCCAAACTTTGGTTGTTGATATAGGGCGCATTTTCAAAGCTGGCAGAACCCACAGCATATTGCTCAATGGCTTTGGCTTCGGATGCGTTATACCCCAGGTTTTTCAGGGCTTGGGGCACGGATTGGTTGATGATTTTAAAATAACCACCCCCACTCAGTTTTTTGAATTTCACCAAAGCAAAATCGGGTTCTACACCAGTGGTATCGCAATCCATGACCAAGCCAATGGTGCCTGTAGGCGCAATGACAGTGGTTTGGGCATTGCGGTAACCATGCTTCTCACCCAATTGCACCGCTTCATCCCAAGCACGGGTAGCCGCTTTGAGCAGGTAGTCGGGGCAATGTTTGGCATTGATGCCCTGGGGTTTGATTTCCAAGCCCACATAAGCATCCGTGGCATCATAAGCCGCAGCGCGGTGGTTGCGCATCACGCGCAGCATGTCTTCTTTGTTGTCTTCGTACTTGTCAAAAGTTCCCAAGAAAGCCGCCATCTCAGCGGAGGTCTTGTAAGAAACCCCGGTCATGATGGCACTGATGGCCCCAGCAATTCCACGGGCTTCCTCACTGTCATAAGCAATGCCACTGACCATTAGCATGGAGCCCAGGTTGGCAAAACCCAATCCCAAAGTGCGGTAATCATAAGACAACTGGGCTACTTCCTTAGAAGGGAATTGGGCCATCAACACAGAGATTTCCAAGACCGTTGTCCAAAGCCGCGTAGTGTATTCAAATCCTTCTACATCAAATACATTGGTATCGTCATCGTGGAATTTGCGCAGGTTGATGGAGGCCAGGTTACATGCGGTGTTGTCCAAAAACATGTACTCCGAACAGGGGTTGGAAGCATTGATGCGACCACCTTGGGGGCAAGTGTGCCATTCGTTGATGGTGGTATCGTATTGGGTACCGGGATCGGCACAACGCCAAGCGGCATAGGCAATTTTGTCCCACACTTCACGGGAAGGTACTTTCTTCATGACCCGGCCATCGGTGCGGGCTTTCAGTTCCCAGTCCTCTCCTTTTTCCAAGGCATGGAAAAAAGCATTGGGAATGCGAACAGAGTTGTTGGAGTTTTGTCCAGAAACCGTGGCATACGCTTCTCCTTCGTAAGAGTTGTCATAGCCTGCAGCCACCAAGGCAGCTACTTTGTTTTCTTCTTCAACTTTCCAGTTGATGAATTCCATGATCTCGGGATGGTCCAAATCCAAGCAAACCATTTTGGCTGCCCTTCTGGTGGTACCACCGCTTTTGATGGCACCTGCTGCGCGGTCTCCAATTTTGAGGAAACTCATCAAGCCACTGGAAGTACCGCCACCGCTGAGTTTTTCACCACCGCCACGGATTTGGGAAAAATTGGTTCCCACGCCAGAACCATATTTGAAAATACGGGCCTCCCTGGTCCAGAGGTCCATGATGCCCCCATCGTTCACCAAATCATCGCTCACCGACAAGATAAAGCATGCATGGGGTTGGGGACGCTCGTAGGCGTTTTGTGATTTTTTCAATTGGCCATCGGCTGGGTCTACATAGTAGTGACCCTGGGGTTTGCCGGTGATGCCATACACTTCGTGCAGACCAGTGTTAAACCATTGGGGTGAGTTGGGCACACAAGCTTGGTTCAAAATGCTGTATACCAACTCTTCATAAAAAACTTGGGCGTCTGAAGCGCTGGCAAAGTATCCATTGCGTTCGCCCCAAACCCGCCAGCAATGGGCCATGCGGTGGGCCACTTGCTTGACACTGGTCTCCCTTCCCAATGAACCATCGGCTTGGGGCACACCAGCTTTGCGAAAATATTTTTGGGCCAAGATATCGGTGGCTATTTGGCTCCACTGCTTGGGCACTTCCACATTGTTCATTTCAAAAACCTTTTCACCCGTGGGGTTTTTGATCACGCTGTCGCGGTAATCGTATTCAAACTGGTCGTAAGGGCTGGTACCTTCTTGGGTGAAGCGGCGGCTGAATGTCAGGCCTTTTTTGGTGCGGGGTGTGGGCATATCGCAGTGTCGGTTTAAGAGTTGGTTAAATTTTCCCGGGTGCTGGAAACGACGGTTGACGAAAATATCTCCCCCCTGCCAGAATTCAAAAGTGGAAATATCAACAGCTTGTGGATAAGGAAAGTGAAAAATTTGGGGCCTTCGGTCAGGGCTGAATTTGAGCGATTATACCCAGTTGTGCATAAGATTTTGGGCGGGTTTGGGGCGTTTATCTAGTAGATGATGCAGGGCCAAATGCTTAAACAAAAGCCCATTTGAAGAAAAATCAGCATATTTGCCTTAGAAGCGATTTCTACTGGCATGAACCACCGCATTTACCATCATTTTCTTCAACGCAAACAGGCCCAACACAAGTCTTTTGCGGTGCTCATTGATCCAGACAAAGTAGATGCAGCGGCCATCAATGAATTGGTCCACTTGGGCACGAAAGCCAAAGTGGATTATTTTTTTGTTGGGGGCAGTTTGGTCATTTCTAGTCATTTGGATGACTGCATCAAGCAAATCAAGGCCCTTTGTGATATCCCCGTGGTCTTGTTCCCCGGTTCTCCCAGCCAAGTGAGCCGTTACGCTGATGCTTTACTGTACTTGTCTTTGATCTCTGGTCGCAACCCTGAACTATTGATTGGTCAGCACGTAGTGAGTGCGCCCTTTGTCAAAAAATCCGGCCTCGACATCATGCCAACAGGCTACATGGTCATTGATGGCGGTGCCCCCACCACGGTGAGCTATATCAGCAATGCCAGCCCTATTCCTGCCGACAAAGCAGACATTGCCATGTGCACGGCCATGGCCGGAGAAATGCTGGGGATGAAGCTCATTTACATGGATGCGGGCAGTGGTGCCCAAACGCCCATTCGCGAGGAAATGATCGAAAAAGTGGCCCGTCACATTGAAGTCCCTCTCATTGTGGGAGGAGGCATCACTGCGCCTGAAAAAGCGTATCGCAATTGCCAAGCGGGAGCTGACGTTATTGTAGTAGGCAATGCCATTGAAAAAGACCCCGGATTGATCATGGAAATCAGTGCGGCCATTCATGCCGTCAAAGCCCACGCCTGAAATTGAATTCTTGCTAAATTGCCGTAGAAATTTTTATATGAAAATCCAAGGATGCTGTACCCTGATTCTCTCTCTCCTCTTGTCTGGTTGCCACATGTTTACAGAGGAAAGAAGCGTACAAGCAATAAACGGCGACAGTGTTCCATTGATCAAACCCAACGCCAAGATTCACCAAGAAGACCCTGCTCCTACTGTTGTACACGATACCACTACCCGAAATGGCGATTTGATCAAAATTGAAGAGTTTCATCCCAGGGGTGAAAAAAGAAGCGACTTGAAAATCAGCATCAGGAATGAAATGTCTGGACTCAATGTTGTTCAAGATGTCAATCCAGTGCAACAAATTTTATTGGGCGACCTCAATCAAAATGGTTTTGATGAGGTCTACATCATCACTTCTTCATTTGACAACTCACGTTATGGCCAGGTTTTTGCCTACGAATGTACCGACCACAAAACCTTGTCCCGCATTGGCATCCCTGTTTTGGAAAAAGCAGACTTACAAAAAGGTGGAAATTTTGAGGGCTATCATGGCGATGACAAGTTTCAGCTAGAAGCCCAACATTTGGTCAGGAGTTATCCCCTTCGTGAAAATGAAAACAGCAGGATTTACCTTTACTATGGCTTGACAAAAAACAACATTGGTGACACATTGGTTTTGCGCCAAAGAAAACAAAACTGATCTTGCTATTGGCCCAATAAACGGGTGTTGTATTGGCTGAATTGTAAAAAAATATTTCCTTTTTTGTTGCCTTCGGAACGCATTTGCTTGCGGTCGATGCTGGTCCCTTTTCCCAAGAGATTGATGGGCATGCGAATTTTTTCTACTTCAAACGACACTGTTACCAATTTGGGCAACAAGTCTTGGGTCTTTTCATACTGCAGCAAAACCTGGTAAGTTCCTTCTTTTTTGGTATTGATTTCACTGGCTTGTAAGCGCCGCAACGCCATG
>RDYY01000298.1 GCA_004293505.1 Sphingobacteriia bacterium
AAAAAAAACCGGTGGTGCGCCCACCAATGTGGCGGCTGCCATTGGGGCTTTGGGTGGAGCCGTTAGCCTCATGGCCCAAGTGGGCCAAGATCCTTTTGGGGACCAATTGGTAGACACCATGAACAGTTTTGGTTGTGACACAAGATTCATGACCCGCGACTCCCAAGCCTTTACAACCTTGGCTTTTGTGTCTTTGATGGAAAATGGCGAAAGGGATTTTGTGTTCAGCCGCGGGGCCGATGGCAATTTGGACTTGGCGCAGATCAAGGATTTTTCTTTGTCTGATTTTTCCATGGTGCATTTTGGATCGGCCACAGCATTTTTACCCGGTGCTTTGCAAGCCACTTATAAAAATTTGTTGCAGGCTGCCAAAGCCCAAGGTTTGTTTGTGGCTTTTGATCCCAACTACCGCCACCTTTTGTACAAAGACAGCATTCCATCATTTGTGGCGCAAAGCCAACATTTTTTGGCCCACTGTGATTTTTTTAAACTAAGCGATGAAGAAGCATTGCTCTTGACCGGCACACAAGACCTTGGCGCGGCGGTTGCGGGTTTGCGCCAGATCAGTCCTGCTGTCTTTGCCATCACGTTGGGCGCAGCAGGAACGCTGTTGGGTTGGGGCGATACAACCCTCACCATTCCCAGCATTCCCATTTCACCCGTAGACACCACGGGTGCGGGCGATGCTTTTGTGGGCGCCCTTTTGTTTTTGTTGCAAAACAAGGCCCAAACCCATGGGTTGTCTGCTTTGCGCCAGTTGACCCTGTCCGATTGGGAAGCTTTGGTGGCCCAAGCCAACAAAGCCGGGGCCCGAACTTGTGAATACCTAGGGGCCATGGAAGCTTTTAGACACTTGAACCGCAGTATTTTTGATGCCTAAGCCATGAAAGACTTGAACGAATTTGAACTGCACCAACAATGGAAAAAAGCTTGTAAAAAAGCCAAACTAGACATTGAAGGAAAAGACGACCTGTTTTATTCTCGCTTGGTGGGCAATGGCAAAACCTTGCTGGCCTTGTTTCGCGCGCTGTATGGTGAGCACCCTGCGGGTGAAGGGGCAGAAGAAAAACTTTTGTTGCTTTTGATGACAGCCCACCGCAACCGCTCGGCTGCTTTGCGCGAAAGGGACAAAGAAAAATCTGCAGCAGGTGTTTGGTTTGCCAGCCAACGCATCGCCGGCATGAGTTTGTACATAGACCGTTTTTGTGGGGACTTGAAACAGTTTCCTGAAAAAATTCCTTACCTAAAAAAACTAGGAGTCAATTTCATTCACTTCATGCCCTTGTTGGAAAGCCCAGCGGGAGAAAGCGATGGGGGTTATGCTGTCAGCAATTTCAGGGCCATTGATCCGCGCTTTGGACAGATGGCCGATTTTGAATTGTCCTTGAACGAATGGCGGTCGGCAGGTGGCTATGCCATGATGGACATTGTACTCAACCACACCAGTCATCGCCATGCTTGGGCCGAGAAAGCCAAAGCCAAGGATCCCCATTACAGCGACTACTATTATTTTTTTCCGCACCGCGAAGAGCCCGATCAATACGATGCCTTTATGCCAGAGATTTTTCCGGAATCGGCACCGGGCAGTTTTACCTATGTGCCCGAAAGGGGCGATTGGGTGATGACGGTTTTTCACCAATACCAATGGGACTTGAATTTTCGTAACCCCTTGGTCTTGGTGGACATGTTGGAAAACATTTTCTACTATGCCAATTTGGGCATTGATGTGTTGCGCATTGACGCTCCTGCTTTTATCTGGAAAGAAAAAGGCACCAGTTGCCAAAACCTGCCCCAGGCCCATGC
>RDYY01000062.1 GCA_004293505.1 Sphingobacteriia bacterium
TTTGACATGTTCACCACAGGTAAGGGCGCCGATTATGTGGCCGAAAAAGCCGAAAGCAATACGGGTTGGCTTTTTCCCGTGGGCGATGAATTAAATGAATTGGGCTATAACCACATGTTCATGGACATGTTCAATGCGCATGAAAAGGGCCTTGCTCCCAAAGAAACATTTTATGATGGTTATGTGGTCAATGCCATTTTAGATGCGGCTTATCGTTCGGCCAAAACCAAAATCTGGGAACCCGTACAACTGGAGATTTGGCGCGGTCAAACCGGCTTGAGCAAAGAAAGCCACTTGGTGGAATACGACGCCGAACATTGGTTGGTAAAAGAAGAGATGACCCACTACGGGGCCAAAAAACTCATCTTGAAAAACAAGGCCAGCGGCAAGTTTGAGGAAAGAATCCTGAACCCTTAAGCCTTTTGCGCAATGGTTTCTTGGGCCCAAGAAAGCGCCAAAGCCAATTGCTCTTCGCGCGTCAATTGGCTGTTGTCCAAAACCTTGGCATCGGCCGCTTGTCTCAAGGGACTGAATTCACGGTTGCTGTCAATGTAATCGCGCATCTCCAAATTATCTTTTACTTCTTCAATGGTGATGCGGGGGTTTTTGGCCAATAATTCCTTGAAGCGGCGCTCTACCCTGACCACAGGATCGGCGGTCACAAATATTTTTAATTCAGCTGCTGGAAACACGGTTGTGCCAATGTCTCGGCCATCCATGACAATGCCTTTTTTCAAACCCATTTTTTGTTGTTGGGCCACCCCAAAAGCCCGCACATATTCATTGGCAGCCACTTCGCTCACGTGCTCTGACACCAGCATGTCACGGATCAAAGCTTCTACGTTTTCATCGTTCAACAGCATGTCGCTGGTGCCTTGCTCGGCGTTGTAATCAAAATCCAAATTGATCTCGGTCAGGGCTTGGCGAACAGCCGAATTGTCTTTGGGGTCAATGTGGTGGCGCAAAAAATAAAGGGTAATGGCCCTGTACATGGCGCCACTGTCAATAAAAACATAATTCAATTCCCTGGCCATGGCTTTGGCCAATGTGCTTTTGCCACAAGAAGAATAACCGTCAAGTGTGATGATGATGGGCCGCATGGGACACAAAACTAAACCAAAGCTTGGAATGCATCAAACCCAGCGCCACTGATTTGCCGGGACTTTATAAGCATTCATTGCACTGAGCTATGCCCTAAGCGCTACAAGGATGCACTGGGTTTACCGAAAAATCCGCGGATCGTCAGAAATCAACCCATCGATACCCAAGGCTTTGAGGCGCTCCAGGGTAGGCTTGTCGTTTACCGTCCAAGGAATGATGCGAATGCCCAAATCATGACAAGCATTTACCAGACCAGGGGTGACCAAACTAAAATGCGGACTGTATACAGCTGGCGAAAAACCCAGTGCTGCCAACTGCACTTTCAAACCCCGTTTGTCATCATCTTCTACCAACAAAGCCGTGGGGACACCTGGATATTGTTGGTGAAGGTATTGCAGGGTCCTGGGGTCAAATGACTGGATCATTTGGGGCGCATCGTATTTTTTTTGTTGCAAAACAGCCATGACCAAGTCTACAAATTCTGCGGGTGCGGGATGGTAAATACCATCGGTGGCGGCTTGGGTTTTGGTTTCCATGTTCAAGCCGGGCAAGGGCTTGCCCTTTTGTTGACAATATTTGATGAGGGCTTCCAACAAGTCGATCAAACGGGGTTTGGTGGCAGCTTTTTTGGCTTGTTCAGGAAAACGGGGATGAGGCGATAACCCAACATCGTATTTCTTTACCTCCGCATAATCCATTTGGTAAATGTTCAACTGCTTTTCTTCTGCTTCGTTCACTTTATTGCCATTGGGATGAAGGCTGATCTCGTGGTTGAAAAAAGGCTCGTGGCTCAGGATGACTTGTTTGTCTTTGGTGATGACCAAATCAAATTCCAAAGTCTTCACGCCCAGGTCAATGGCGCGGTACATGGCCGACAAAGTATTCTCAGGCTCTAAAGCCCGACAACCCCGGTGACCTTGGGTATCAAATGCTTGTTGTGGTGTTAGCATCATCCATAAAACCATTAAGGGCCAATACATCATGGTTGTTCATTGAGGTCATAGTAGCGGGCCATGTCTTGGTACAAGGCTTTTTCTGCAGGACTGCCTTGGGACAAATGGTCCAAGATACGGGCCCGGGTAGTCTCTGTTTTGTTTTGGCTCCACTTGAATACTTCTTCCATTTTTTCTACCCGCATCCGAAAACCAACAATGGCAGGAAGATTGGCAGCCAAATAGTCGGCACTGATTTTTTCAAATCGAGAGGGGGAATCCGATTGGCCTTCGTATTGATCGGTCAAGTCTTTTAAGATTTGGTGCACTCCTGCTGGGTCCAACCATTCCAGGGTGCCATGGGCTTGAACGGTGGCATAATTCCAAGTACCCCCTGCTGCGGGGTCATCGTTGTGCCGGGCACTCACAAAAGCATGGGCACCTTGAAACAGCGCCAATACTTTGGGGTTGGCTTCAAACGCCAAGGTATGGCTTTGCTTGCGCATGAGGTGTCCCCGCAAAAAAACCTGGTCACCGGAATGGTCCAATAAAACGGGTACTTGCGTGGCCACAGGGTGGCTATTGGCATCCACACCACAAAGGGTTACAAAAGGGTGGGCGGCCAAAAAAGAAATCAGCTCTTCTCTTGAATGGGCTTTAAAATGGGGGCGGTTGTACATGCCCCTAATTTAAGAAACCATTTCGATTGTTTGGGTTTTGCCCAAATTGGCATTGCGCATGGCGATGTTGCGCACGGCCATGGCCGTGAAGCCACGGAAAGCCGCTTTACTGGTTTCATCAGATCCCACCATGGCTGGTAAGCCCTCGTCTCCGCCTTCGCGGATGGACTGCACCAAGGGTACCTGTCCCAAAAAAGGCAACTCGTATTCCTCGGCCAATTTCTTGCCGCCTTCTTTTCCAAAGAGATAATATTTGTTCTCGGGTAATTCAGCGGGCGTGAAATAAGCCATGTTCTCGATCAAGCCAATGATGGGCACTTGAATTTGTGCTTGGCCAAACATGGCAATTCCTTTTTTGGCATCGGCCAAAGCCACACTTTGTGGTGTGGTCACAATGACCACGCCCGTAACGGGTACGGTTTGCATCAAGGTCAAGTGAATGTCGCCTGTTCCCGGCGGCATGTCGATGACCAAATAATCCAGTTCACCCCAATCTACTTCGGTCACAAATTGTCGGATGGCCGAGCTGGCCATGGGTCCACGCCAAACCACGGCATTTTTTTCGTCCACCAACAAGCCAATGCTCATGAGACTGATGCCATATTTTTCCAAAGGCACAATCATGCCCTTGCCATTCACGTCTTTCATTTGGGGTCTCTCGCCCCTTACCCCAAACATGATGGGTACACTGGGCCCATAGATATCGGCATCCATCAAACCCACTTTGGCACCTCCTTCGGCCAAAGCCAAAGCCAGGTTGGCCGAGACCGTGCTCTTGCCCACTCCACCTTTGCCACTGACCACGGCAATGATGTTTTTGACACCAGACAAAATTTGTTGGTTGTCTTTGCGGTTGGTAGAAGTTTGGGAAGTGAAATTCACTTTGACCACGGCCGCTTTGTTGACCAATAATTTGATGGCATTTTCACTGGCTTTCTGCATCATGTCTTTCATGGGACAGGCAGGAGTGGTCAATACAATGGTGAAACTGACCTGGTCGCCATCAATGGCAATGTCTTTGACCATGTTCAGGGTTACCAGGTCTTTGCCCAGGTCGGGCTCTTGCACATTGCTGAGGGCTTTGAGGATATCTTCGGTTGTCATGTGAGTGTAAATTGTTAAAAAGAGAAATGGCGTGCAAAGTTAACCATCAGGGCCCTTATTTTGTTGCAAATTTGGTCAATCCGCCTACCAAAGACTTAACTTTGCCGGCACTGCCGCCCCGCTTATGTACAAAAGATTTGTGTTTATGGTGTTCTTGGTTTGTGGCCTCTTGGTGCACCAGCAAGGCCTTGCCCAACAACCCAACAATCCTTACCGGGACTCTATTGTGCAGCTCTATGGGGTGATCATGACGGCCGATAGCCTGCGGGGTGTGCCTTCTGCATCAGTTATTGTAGAAGGCCGGGGAAGGGGAACCATCACCAGCCCAGATGGGGTCTTTTCCATTGCCGTCATGAAAGGTGACCGCATCACTTTTTCCAGCATTGGTTTCAAAAACAGTTCTATCCAAATTCCGTTCAACTTACCCGAAAACCAATACAGTGTCATTCAGTTGTTGATCAGCGATACCGCCTACCTGCCGGCTACGGTTTTAAAACCCCGTCCCACCCGGGAACAGTTTGAAAGGGATTTTTTGAACAACCGTTTCCCCGACGACAATTATGAAATTGCCCGCAAAAATTTTGAAGAAGCCCAGCGGCGCATTGTATTGCAAAGCCTGCCCGCTGATGGCCGAGAAGCCGTCAATTACCAGTTGCGCCAGCAGTCTAACAAATATTATTCAGCAGGTCAAATTCCTCCCATGAACATCATGAACCCTGCAGCTTGGATGGATTTTATCCAAGCCTGGAAGCGGGGTGATTTCAAAAGAAAAAAATAAGATGAGTCCCTTTCCTCAGATCCAACAAGTTACTGTCATTGGCGCCGGCACCATGGGCAATGGCATTGCCCACGTTTTTGCCCAAAATGGTTTTGCTGTCACTTTGGTTGACGTGCAAGAAAAAGCTTTGGAAAAAGCCTTGGCCACCATTGCCAAAAACTTGGACCGACAAGTGAGCAAAGGCAGTTTGAACGAGGCCGACAAAACAGCCACCCTAGACCGCATCCACACCACAACGGACTTGGCCAAGGGGGTGTCCAACGCAGACTTGGTGGTGGAAGCTGCTACTGAAAACGAAGCCCTGAAATTGTCCATTTTCAAGACCATGGATGCCCACGCCCCTGCGGCAGCCATCTTGGCCACCAATACGTCTTCTATTTCCATCACCAAAATGGCCGCCGCTACCCAAAGACCTGAGAAAGTCATTGGTATGCATTTTATGAATCCTGTGCCAGTCATGAAATTGGTGGAAATCATCAATGGCTATGCAACTACAAAAGAAGTCACCAGTACCATTGTTGAATTGAGCAAGACTTTGCAAAAAATTCCCTGCGTGGTCAACGATTACCCCGGTTTTATTGCCAACAAAGTATTGATGCCCATGATCAATGAAGCCATCATCAGCTTGTATGAAGGCATCGCTGGCGTTTCTGCCATTGACAGCATCATGAAATTGGGCATGGCCCATCCCATGGGGCCTTTGCAATTGGCAGATTTCATTGGATTGGATGTTTGCCTCAGCATCATGCAGGTTTTACACCAAGGCTATGGCAATCCCAAATATGCGCCCTGTCCCTTGCTGGTCAACATGGTCACGGCGGGTAAATTGGGCGTAAAATCAGGCGAAGGATTCTATACCTATACACCTGGTTCCAAAGACTTAGTGGTGAGCAAATCCTTTCAAGAAAAAGAATAGATGTTTTTCATTTTTTCCAAACTCTTTTTTTTCTTGGTCGATCCTTTGACTTGGATTCTGTGCTTGGTGGCGGCTGGTATTTTTACCAAGCCCTTGGCAAGGCAGAAAAAGTTTTTGTGGTGGGCCCTGGGCTTGTTCTTGTTTTTTACCAACCCCTTTGTTTTTCAAAAAGTATCGCTGTGGTATCAACCCCAGCCCAAAATGCTAGCGCCAACAGCAAAGTATGGTTTGGGTGTTTTATTGGGGGGGATGAGTTATTACGACAAAGCCAACAATGGATTTTTTGGTTCCACTGCCGACCGCTTCATTCAAACAGCCAACCTTTACCACAGCGGGAACATCAAAAAAATTTTGGTCAGTGGGGCCAGTGGCAGCTTGTACCAAAAAGACCCAGATGAAGCAGGTTTTCTGTACACCGAATTCCAACGAAACGGTATTCCAGCCAGCGACATCATTGTAGAAAGAAGATCGCGCAATACCCATGAGAATGCGGTGTTCAGCAAACAAATCATGGACAGTTTGGGCATACAAGATTCCATTGTCTTGATTACCTCGGCCCAACACATGCCCCGCTCTGTGGCTGTTTTTCGCAAAGCGGGATTCAAAAAATTTATTCCCTATCCTGTAGATTTTCAAGAAATAGACAAAAAATGGGAACCCAGAACTGTATTCATTCCCGATGCGGAAAAATTACAGGGCTGGCGCTCCCTCATCAAAGAGTGGGTGGGCATTTTGGCTTATCGCCTAACGGGTAAAATTTAACCTTAGCAAATTTTTAAAACCAACCGGCTACCAAAGCAATGGCCACCGTAGCCAAAGCAATGCCCAAGAGGTTTATGGCTTGCAACTTTTCTTTGAAAACAATGGCAGCCACCAAGGTGCTGAACAGGACAATGCCCATGTTGTTCACAGGAATACTGGCTGCACTGGGCCAAGGCGATTGCTGCAGAAAGCGCACCAAACACCAAATGGAAAAATAATTAGGAATGCCGATGGCTATCCCTGCTATAACCGCTTTGGCAGATAATTTCTTTTGTTGAAAAACCATTTGGTAAACCAAAACAGTGGTGCCGATGACCGCAGCTGAAAAAAATCCACTGATCAAATAGGCATTGTTTTCGGCGGGTTTTACCATGGTTTGTTGTACATGGTTAATGAGGGCATCCAACAAACCACTGCCCAAAAACAACACCACTGGAAGCACCCAAATAGCCCGGTCGTTGTTGCCCTTTGGTTCAGGCACATGCTTCACTGGGTTGTCGGTTTTCTGCACCTTTGGTGGTCGGGAGGGCCAACAGGTCAACACCACCGCCAGCAATGCTATTCCAATGCCCATTTGTTTGGCAAAGGACAGAGACTCTTGGTACAAGAAAACACTCAACACCACGGGAATGACCAAAGAAAGTTTGGCCGCAACCGATGCCACTGCAATCCCATTTTTTTGGGCCGTCAGGCCAATCACATTAAAAATGGAAACAAACAAAACACCCATGGCCATGGCCCAGGGAAACCAAGACAAACCAGCCACTTTGGCATTGATGGGAAAAGCGCCATTCACCACCGAGCCCGTGATCACACAAGTGATGTAATTGCACACAATGGCAGGGAAAATGGGTATGCTCAATTTTTCACAGACCTTGAATGACAAGGTCAAATAAGAAGTCAAAACTATAGAACCCAGGAGGTAATAAAGAAACATGGCTTAAGCAGGGGAATAAAAATGATCAGGTAAAGCTAGTACTTCTTGCTTGACCCAAGTATGTACCCGGTCTGCACCCAAATCTACTTGTGCATGAGGCGGATCTCCTGGAACTTGTGGGGCTGCCAACCCTTGACCCAATACGCGCTGGGTGTTCTGGACCTGAATCAAGCGGTCCCATGCTTGTGCAGCCAAAAAAGTATCCAAGGTTTCCTTCCCCCCTTCTACCAATATGCTCTGTATCCCTTTCTTGGCAAGGATGTGCAACAATTCTGGCACCCAGTCTTTGGTGCGGGGTTGAAAACGCCAAGCTGGTTGGGCCCCTTGAAAGACCTGCAAATCTGCGGGGAGTTCTCCCTTGGGATCAACCACAATGCGCAAAGGATTTTTCCCCTTCCCACTCCTATTGGTCAGCAAGGGATTGTCGTACAAAGCTGTGTTGAATCCTACCAAAATGGCCATGTGGTTGGCCCGCAAGCGGTGAACAAAAGCCTGGGCCAAACCGTCCGAAATCATGGTCCTGGTTTTACCCAGTTCAGCCATGAACCCGTCTGCAGAACTAGCCCATTTCAAGGTTACTAAAGGCAAGTTTTTTTCGTGAAAATGGAAAAAACCGGCATTGAGTTGACGGGCTTGTTTTTCCAGCACCCCCAGTTTTACCTCCACACCTGCAGCAGTTAATTGTTCAAGGCCCTTCCCATTGACCGCTGGAAAAGGATCTCGGCAAGCGACCACCACTTGGGGAATGCTTTCTTTTAAAATAAGTTGGGAACAAGGTGGGGTTTTCCCTTGGTGAGCACAAGG
>RDYY01000063.1 GCA_004293505.1 Sphingobacteriia bacterium
ATCCCGCAGGTTGCAACTGTTCAGGTCTTCAGAAATCAAGCGCACCCGAAAATTGCCAACAGTGTTGTACAAGAATGATGCGTAGGGCGTTGTGGTGGTCAAATCGTTGTTGCCATCCCCATCAAAGTCCCAATAATAGGTATTGGCATTGGCAATGGTATCATTGAAGTTGACGCGCAAGGGAACACAGCCCACTGAATCTTCTTTTACACCATTGATAGAGGAAGCGATATCAGAACCCACGCCAGCCAAGTCAAACCGCAGTTTCACGGCCAATAAATTGCAACGACCATTGCTGGCATTGAAAGGCGAGAATGCACCTGGCGTTCCCACCAACACTTCGTTGATGGTCTCATTTCTTCTACAGGAGCAAATGGATTGGTAAATTTCTCCCTTGGCATCAAATCGGCTGGTACCCCCATCCACGTGATCGGGATAGCCCCCGTTTTGTCCAAAATAAGTAGCATACAACAGCGACTCAGCATCCCTTTTCAAAACAAAGAAATAAAAATCAGCGCCGTCCGTACTGCGGTCATAAGCATCGGTACTCAAAGGCAGCTCACGGATGGATGCCATGGTAAAACTGTTGTTCAAACTGGCTCCCCCCCATCCCGAAACATATACATTGCCACAACGGTCCACCAAAAAAGCCACCAAAGACAAAGATGGCAGGCTTAAATTAGACTTGCCAAAATTGGCCGAGTACACATAGGCAGACAAGTCGGGAGCCAATTTGGAAATAAAATGCTTGCCCCTGTTTTGTGTGGTATCGGACTGGTTATAGGGTGAGTTGAGCACGGGAAAAAAACCAGTTGTGGTACCCGTAATATAAGGAAACCCTTGTCGGTCAAATTGGATACCATAAATCACGTCATTGCCATCGGTTCCTACATAAGCCGATTGTTGTAAGCTTTGCCCATCAGCACTGATGACGGCAATAAAACCATCAATCTCTCCCCCTTTGAAGCCCCTAAAACTGCCAGGGTTATTGGCATTGCCAGGAAAATTGGTACTGGCAGTGGCACCAGCCACATAAATGTCGCCACTGCTGGGCCGAACAGCCAAAACAAACGCAGCATCGTCTCTTACACCGCCCAAAAAAGAAGAGAACACCACACTGCTCATGGCGTTGTTTAATTTAATGACCACCCCATCTTGGAAACGCGAACCTGGCCCCACTACCCCACCGTTGGTTCTTTGAAAAGCATTGCTGCTGGTGGGAAAATCGGTGGATTGGGTAACAGAGGCCAAAATGATGTTACCAGCATCATCCACAATGACTTCGCTGCGGGCATCGTCGCCATAATTCCGTTTGGTGGTTTCGCGAGACAGAGAAGAATAATTAGGGCTAACGTTTACCCCATCGTCTTCTCTTCCACCGATGCGCACAGATGCCAATAAACGTGAACCGGCCGCATTGAATTTGGCCAAGAAAATATCGTAATTGCCCCCCAAACCAACAAGGGGTAAAGCACCTGCAGCCGGGAAATCTGCACCAGACAAAGTCCTGCCCGCTACCACCAAGTTTCCACCTTGGTCCACATACATGCTGTGGGGTTGCTCATTGTTGTTGCCGCCCAAATACGTGGCATACAACAATCGGGTACCATCGGGTGAGAATTTTTCTATGCCAATGTCATAACCCGTTAATCCATTTCCAGCCACACCACCCTTGAAATTGCGCTGGTAAGCGCCATTGGTAATGGGGAAACCGTCCGCAAAAACAATTCCCCCTGCGTAAAAATTTCCTTCTAAATCATAAGTAGAAGTAAAGCCCCAATTGTCAGCAGCACTTCCAGAAAAAGTGATGAAGGTAATTTGAGGATCGATGACCAGGGTTTCTGTTGGTCCAATTTTTTGACTGCTTTGGTAACGGACAAAATTTCCCTTGACTTGATAGCTAACCGGTACTTCTTTTTTGCCCTCGGCGCCCAAAACATAACTCAAAGGAATGGATTCAGACAAGGCTCCAACAGAGGTTTGAAAAACCAATTTGCCTTCTTTCAATTTCAGGTTGTCCAATCCTTCTGCATACATAACAACTTTATTGATGTCAGCCCCGGGACGCAAAATGACATCGTATTTTAATTGTTGGTCTTGGGCATAAAAGCGAACATCGGTATGGGGATAGATGTCTTGGTACAGGACAGCTTGAAAACTGCGACAACCATTGGCCCAACGGGTTGAATCCTTGCCCAAAAAATAATTGGAATAGGCTGGCAAGGGTTTGTCTGCTACTATCCGAGGGTTGGGATTGGCTCCCAAAAACTTTACTTCAAATGCATGGGAGCGCAATAGAGTCTCCTCGCTGAGGTCTGCTTTTCCCCCACCATTTTCTGCTTGTTTGGTGGCCAAAGCATGTTGGTGAAAGCGGTGTTGCAAGCTGGCATATTGTTCAGGTTCGTGCAAGACCACCCGGTAACTGTTTTTGCCCAACAAAAAAGAGCCGTTGGGTACATCTGCTTTGTACAAAATATTTTTGTCCCACTGGCCCTTGTTCTCGGTGAACTCCAAATAATGCTGGGCCAAGAGGGGTTGCACCCATCCCAAACAAACCAAGAGGAAACCCAAGTATTTTTTCAACTGCACGAGCCGTTTTGTTTAAGTTAAGAAATTTTGTGCCAACCTTCCCTCCCCTTTTCTCTTCGCAAAAATGCAGCCAAAGATTGGTGCTCCGCCAAAACCAAATTTTCATCCTGTTCCAAAATGGCCGCAGCGGCATCCCTGGCTTTTTCCACCAAGGCCCTGTCTTGGGCCAGGTTGGCCAATTGAAAGTCCATTGCCCCACTTTGCCGGGTGCCATCAATGTCTCCAGGTCCCCGCATTTCCAAGTCTTTTTCCGCAATCAAGAAACCATCATTGGTTTGACACAATACAGAGATACGTTCTCTGGCTGGTCCGCTGGCTTTGGTCCCCGTTAAAAGGATGCAAAAACTTTTTTCACTGCCCCGGCCCACCCTGCCCCGCAATTGGTGCAATTGGCTGAGGCCAAATTTTTCAGCGCTTTCTATGACCATGACGGATGCATTGGGCACATTGACCCCTACTTCTATCACCGTTGTACTGACCATGATCTGGGTTTCTCCCTTTACAAAGCGTTGCATGTTGGCTTCTTTCAAATCTGGTTTTTGTTTGCCATGAACCATGCTGATGGCGTACTGGGGTTCTGGAAAAAAAGATTTGACCTGATCATAGCCCTGCATCAAGTCCTCATAACTGAGTTTTTCACTCTCTTCAATCAAGGGATAAATAAAATAAATTTGGCGGCCTTTTTGGATTTCTTCCCGCACAAATTCCATGACCTGGGAACGGGCCATCTCGGGTCTTTGTACCGTGGTCACCGGCAAGCGACCCGGCGGCAATTCGTCCATGATGCTGTAATCCAAATCGCCATAAGCTGTCATGGCCAATGTGCGGGGAATGGGTGTTGCTGTCATGACCAAAACATGAGGAGGCACCTGGGCCTTGGCCCAGAGTTTGGCCCTCTGGGCTACCCCAAAACGGTGTTGTTCATCTACAATGACCAGGCCCAGGGATTTGAACTGAACCACGTCTTCAATGACGGCGTGCGTCCCAACCAAAAACAGCAATTCACCACTGGCCAAGTCCTGCAACAATTTTTTGCGGGCCCCTGCTTTGACCGACCCCGTCAAAAGACCTACCTGCAAACCCATCGGAGCCAAGAGCGCAGAAAGGCTTTGAAAATGCTGCTGGCAAAGGATTTCCGTTGGGGCCATCAAACAAGATTGGTACCCGTTGTCGGCCGCCAACAACATGGCCAAAAGGGCAACCATGGTTTTTCCACTGCCCACATCACCTTGCAACAAACGGTTCATTTGGTGGCCACTGCCGGTGTCTTGTCGTATTTCCTTGACCACTCTTTTTTGTGCACCCGTTAAAGCAAAAGGCAAATGGTTTTGGTAAAACCCATTGAAAAAAGCCCCAACCGTTTTAAACAAAACGCCCCTTTGGGTCTTGTTGCGTTGTACTTTTACCAATTGCAAGCGCATTTGGGCAATGAAGAGTTCTTCAAATTTCAAGCGCTCTAAAGCTTTTTGGTAATGGGCGGGCGAAGGGGGATAATGCAGTGCCGCATAGGCTTCAAAACGGGGCAACAAGCGCAGCGCATCCCGGTAGGCAATGGGTATGTTTTCAGGCAGGTCATGGGGCTGCAATTGTTGGAACAGTTCTTTGGTCAAAGCCGCTATTTGTCGGCCATTGAGTTGGCGGGACTTGAGTTTTTCTGTGGAGGGATAAATGGGTTCCAAATGGGTTTTGCTGGCCAGTTTGGCCGGTTGAAACAATTCCCATTCAGGGTGCACCAACTGGGGTCGGCCATTGTAAAATCCCAATTTGCCAAAAGCCAAATAATTTGCCCCTTCCACCAAGGTTTTCTGCACCCATTGCACCCCTTGGAACCAAGTCAATTCCAAGGTACCCGTTTCATCCTTTAAGTGCGCCACCAAACGTCGGCCCTGTTTTTGGCCCACCAATTCCCAATCCACCAATTTGCCCACCACTTGTACATGGTCCATGTCTGGTTTGAGCTGAGCGATGGCGTGTACCTGGGTTTTGTCGATGTGGCGCAGGGGAAAATGGTGCAACAGGTCGGCAAAGCGAAAAATACCCAACTCTTTTTGCAAGAGAGAGGCCCGCAGGGGACCCACCCCTTTGAGCCATTCAATGGGGGTATCCAATCTTTGAGAACCTGGGTGTGAAATGGACATGCCTGGTCAAAATTAACCAATCCTTTTCATTGCCTATCTTCGCGCCCATGCAAAAAGAAGTGGTTGTCAGTGGCATCCGCCCCACTGGATTCCTGCACTTGGGAAATTATTTTGGTGCTTTGCGCAACTATGTGCGCATGCAAGACGATTACCAATGCTATTTTTTTGTCGCCAACTGGCACAGCCTGACCACCCATCCCGATACCCGAGAGTTGCAGAAAAGTGTGTTGCGGGTATTGGCCGAGAACATGGCTTGCGGCCTCGACCCCGAGAAAGTAGCCCTCTACGTGCAAAGTGACGTGCCTGAAATTGCAGAGCTCTATTTGTATTTCAACATGTTGGCCTACAAAGGAGAATTGGAAAAAACCGTCACCTTCAAAGACAAAGTGCGGCAACAACCTGACAATGTCAACGCGGGCCTATTGACCTATCCGGTTTTACAAGCAGCCGACATCATCATTCAAAGGGCGGTCAAAGTGCCCGTGGGCAAGGACCAGGAACAACATTTGGAAATGGCCCGGAATTTTGCTGAAAGATTCAATTACCGCTACGGCGATATCTTACCCCTGCCCTATGCTTTTAATTATGGGGAGGACTTGATCCGCATCATGGGTTTGGACGGCAACGGGAAAATGAGCAAGAGCGAAAACCAAATGGCCACTTTGTATCTGGCCGATGAAGACGACGTAATCCGCAAGAAAATCATGAAAGCCAAGACCGATCAAGGTCCGGCTACGGTGCATTCCGACATGCCCGATTTTATCCAAAACCTCTTCACCCTCTTGGGTTTGGTGAGCCAAGCCGATGTAGTTGACCATTTCAAGACCCAATTCAACAACAGTTCTGCAGGGAATTGCGTGATCCGTTATGGTGACTTGAAAAAACAATTGGCCGAAGACATGGTACAATTCATTTCACCCATAAGGGAAAAAGCAGCTGCCTTGCAGGCCGATGAAAAAAAGCTGAAGGATTTGATGGCCATGGGTGCCGACAAAGCCCGCACCAGGGCCAAAGAAACCCTCTATTTGGTTAGACAAGCCATTGGTTTGAATTATTAGCCAAAAACCATTTTGTTTGCTTAAGTTGCATACCCTATATATTTGAACCTTCATGGCCAAACCCAAGAAACCCAAACACGTTGCCATTGCCGGAAACATCGGTGCCGGTAAAACCACATTGACGGAAATGTTGAGCAAACATTACCGTTGGATTCCCCAATTCGAGAACGTGGACACCAACCCTTACCTCATGGACTTTTATGAGGACATGCCGCGTTGGAGTTTCAATTTGCAGATTTATTTTTTGAATTCCAGGCTCAACCAATTACTGGATATTCAAAATGGTACGGAGACGGTTATACAAGACCGCACCATTTACGAAGATGCCAATATTTTTGCGCCCAACCTGCATGAAATGGGGCTCATGAGCAAACGGGACTTTTCCAATTATTACGATTTTTTCCAGACCCTCAAATTAATGGTCAAGCCACCAGACTTACTGATTTATTTAAAAGCATCGGTGCCTACATTGGTGGCCCAAATCCAAAAAAGAGGCCGGGAATATGAAGAAAATATCCGGTTGGATTATTTGAAAAAATTGAATGAGTATTACAACAAATGGATCGATGCTTACCAAGAAGGACCTTTGTTGGTGATTGATTGCGACAAAAACAAATTTGCGGAGAATGAGGAACAATTTGGCGACATCATCACCAAAATTGACAGCACTTTGTTTGGGCTTTTCTAAACCATCCCTTAGATCCCATACAGTAGAATTTTATTGGGTGAATGGTCTCATAGGTGCAAATTAAAAGGGCGAAACATTTGGTGTTTCGCCCTTTTACCATAAGGTGAAGTGTGCATTTAATACTTATATCCAACCCCTTTTTTCATGGATTGGGTACCACCAAAACCCATGCTACCACTGGATTGCAAACCAGCATCTTTGTCAGATGTGATGATCACAAACTGACAACCATTTTTGGCTGCTTCTTTTTTCAATTTTTCTTCCGCTGTTTTGTCACTGCCAGCAGCCGTACGGTAATTGATCAAAGATGTTTTGCCTCTGATCTCACCCACTTTGGTTAAGCCAGAAGTAGACTCTTTGTCTACCAACATCACTACTTTTTCCCAATCATCGGTACCATTGACAACAATTTTTTCAGACACATTTTCTACCCGACCGCTTTTGCCATACACAATTTTTTCAACGGCAAATTTGCTGATGGTTTGCTCAGCATCTTCGTTCACAAACTTGTATACAACCGTATACTCGTTTACTTTAACTACAGACCCGTCAATGGATTTTCCATTGTGGAGGCTTATTTTATCAGCTACAGCTTGGGCATTTGCCATGGCAAAACTGCCAACAAGGAGAAGGAGGAGGGTAAACCGTTTGATCATTTCTAAAATTTTGCCCAATATACATAAATATGCCCAATCCCCCCCCACCAGGCTTGAATCCCCTAAAATTGAAATCCCCCCGGAAAACCGAGGGGATTTTGATGAGCAGGCAATCGAAGAAATCGTTCCTCTTGTTAGAAACTGGTTTTATGGGTTTGTCAACACCGGAGCTGCAGCCAAAATTTCTGGACTGACCCCAGCAGCATATTTTTCAAAATTTTGTACAAACTGTTGGGCTAATTTTTGGGCAGTGGCGTCATAGGCAGCGGCATCGGCCCAAGTATTTCGTGGATTCAGGATCTCGCTGGGAACACCCGGACAAATCTGGGGCATGAGCATGCCAAATACGGGATGACTGTCCCAAGCTACCTGGTCTAATTGGCCTTCTAGTGCTGCGGTGATCATCGCCCGGGTAAATCCCAATTTCATGCGACTCCCTGTACCATAGGAACCGCCACTCCAGCCTGTATTGATCATCCAGACTTTGACTTTGTTTTCGCGCATTTTCTGTCCCAACATTTCGGCATATTTTCCGGGGTGCAGGGGCAAGAAGGGCGCACCAAAGCAGGCGCTAAAAGTTGATTTGGGTTCGGTTACACCCGCTTCTGTTCCAGCTACTTTGGCGGTATAGCCACTGATGAATTGGTACATGGCTTGACCAGGACTGAGTTGGCTGATGGGAGGCAAGACGCCATAGGCGTCACAGGTGAGAAAGAAAATATTTTTGGGCAATCCTCCTTTACTGGGCACTAAAGCATTGGAAATAAAATGCAAGGGATAGCTGACCCGCGTGTTCTCAGTAATAGACTTGTCACTGAAATCAATGGTTTGGGTGCCCGGAAAAAAGCC
>RDYY01000064.1 GCA_004293505.1 Sphingobacteriia bacterium
GCACCCATATGCACCCAACGCTCAACCATCCGCTTGAACAAGTATCGCTGCAATCCATGAACAGTTTTGGTTTGTCAGCCAAGGCGGCGCTTTTTTCTACTTTAGCTGACGAGGCTGATGCATTGGCTTTCGCCAACCTTTCGCGCCAAAAACAACCCTTGATTTGGGGAGGTGGATCCAATATTTTGTTGACCCAAGATTACCCTGGTTGGGTTGGCAAAATGGACATCAAAGGGATAGAGACCCTTTCTACTGCTGGTACTGGCATTCACTTGCGGGTTGGTGCGGGTGAGGGTTGGCACGATTTTGTTCGTTTTAGTTTGAACCAAGGATGGTTTGGCTTAGAAAACTTGGCCTTGATTCCCGGAACCGTTGGTGCTGCACCCATTCAAAACATTGGTGCTTATGGGGTTGAACTCAAAGACCATTGCACGGGAGTAGATGCCATTGACACCACAACAGGTAAAACTGTTTTCTTGGATACCACCGCTTGTCAGTTTGGTTACCGGTCCAGTTTTTTTAAAACCCAAGCACGTGGCGCTTGGATCATTACCCATGTTCATTTTAGTTTGTCCTTGACCCAAAACCTGAAACTGAATTATGGGAATGTAAAAGAGACTTTGTTACAGCAGGGTAAAACTAATCCTACCGCACAAGATGTGTTCCAAGCAGTTGTTGCCATACGGCAATCCAAATTGCCCGACCCTGCACGCATCGGGAATGCGGGTAGTTTTTTTAAAAACCCAACGGTGAGCGAGCAGGAATACAATCAATTGTTGCCATCCTTTCCCCAGCTACCGGGATTTAAGACAGCATCAGGCATAAAAATTCCTGCAGCCTGGCTGATAGAAGCATGTGGGTGGAAGGGATTCCGAAAAGGTGATGCGGGGGTTCACCACAAACAAGCTTTGGTCTTGGTCAACCATGGACGGGCAAGCGGCCTGGCCTTGTGGCAATTGTCCAAAGAAATCCAAGCTTCGGTTGCCCAAAAATTCAATGTTGCATTAGAAGCCGAAGTCAACGTGCTTTAACCCATTTGTTGCCATTGGATGGCAGGGTCTTTGCGAAACCAAGTCAATTGTCGCTTGGCATATTGCCGGGTATGGGTTTTGATGGCAGCCACAGCCGTAGGCAAGTCCACCTGTCCATCCAAATGAGCAAAAATTTCTTTGTATCCCACTGTTTGCAAAGCCACTGCTTCTCGGTAAGGCAAGAGCGATTTTACCTCGGCCAATAATCCATCGGCCATCATTTTGTCTACCCGCCAGTTGATGCGATCAGTCAATTTTTCCATGGACATGTCCAACCCCATTTTCTCGATGGCAAAAGGCCTGTCAACTGTTTTCTTTTGGCGATAGTACAAAATAGAATTTCCTGTAGCCAAAAATACCTCCAAGGCGCGCATGAGTCTTTGTGGATTTTGTTTTTCCGCAACGGCCCAAAAACCTGGGTCTTTTACCGCCAATTCTTTTTGCAACCAGACCAATCCCTTGGTGTGGTATTGCTGAACAATGTTGTCGCGCAAACCTTCGGGAATGCTGGGCATGGGATCGATGCCCTCACACAAAGCTTGTACATACAACCCAGTTCCCCCACAAACCACCACTTGGTCGTGGTCAACAAACAGTTTCTCTAAACAATCCAAAGCATATCGTTCAAAAAAACCAGCATTGATGTTTTCTTGGAGTGAATGGCTGCCAACAAAATAATGGGGAACAGCCGCTAATTCTTCGGGACTGGGTCGGGCGACGCCAATGGACAATTCTTTGTAGCACTGGCGAGAATCTGCACCCAATACCACGGTGTTCAAGGACTGGGCCAATGCAATGGCAAAAGCCGTTTTACCAACGGCAGTAGGTCCGACAACAACAATGATTTTTTTCTTCATTTTATGGGGAGGGCTAGAAATCTTCTGCTCCTTCGGCGGCATCGGCTGCACCACCCTCTTCGTTGTTGTCCTCAGCAAGATCGCCTTCCTCACCAAATCCATCTCCGGTTTCACTCAGGTCATATTTCTCTTCTATGTCGGCGAACTTATCGCCCAACAAACTCTTGGTGCCGTATTGCTGGGGACCAATGCCTTCTGTGCGGGATATTTTAGGATAATCAATTTTGGGATTCTCTTCTTTGTCTACTTGGATCAGCGCAATGAGAAAGACCCAACCTTTGGCAAAATCGTATTCGTAAATGAATTTTTGGTTGGTTTGTTGGATTTCAGAACCCAACTTGGTGTCTGCCATCAACAAGGGTTCAGCGCGGTAAGGTTTGTCGTATTTTTCCAAGGAAATTTCCCTTCCCCTTTGCCATTGGTCATTGCTTCTGTAAAAAGTTGCCTGGTGTTTCTGGTCAAATTCGTAGGCTTTTAAAATAGAGAAGTGCAGGTCCAAAAAATGTTGTTGGTGTCGCAACAAAATATCCCGGTAAACAGCATCGTCTTCTTCCAAATAAACCCTGAATTTCAGTACAGCCATGCAGCAGATTTAAGGGGGCAAGGTAAGAACTATTTCACTGGTTTGAGGTTGTATTCTGCTGCTTTTTCCAACATAAAAGCCTGCGCTGCGGCAAACTCATTGGGTATAACCCCTTCCAATATGGCTTCTCTTATGGCTTCTTTCAGCAATCCCACTTGTTTTCCAGGGGTAAGCCCAAAGCAATCCATGATTTCTTCTCCACTGATGGGGGGTTGCCAATTGCGCAAATGATCGGCAGCCTCCACTATTTTCATGCGGGCTTGCACCAATTCAAAATGACGCAAAAACCGCTTCACTTTTTGGGCATTTTTGCTGGTGATGTCGGCCTTGCACAAATGCATCAAATCATCAATGTCTTCCCCCGCATCAAACAACAATCGCCGCACAGCGGAGTCGGTGATATTGTCTTTGGTCAAACTGATGGGGCGCAAATGCAAAAGGACCAATTTTTGCACGTATTTCTGGGGCTCGTGCCGGGGCAGTTTCAGTCGTTGAAAAATTTTGGGAACCATTTTGGCGCCCACTACTTCATGCCCATGAAAGGTCCAACCATGCCCTTCTTCAAAGCGCTTGGTAGCAGGTTTTCCAATGTCATGTAAGATAGCCGCCCACCGGTGCCAAAGCCCATTGGCATTGGGTACCAAATTGTCCAACACTTGTAAGGTATGGTAAAAATTGTCCTTGTGTCCTTTGCCATCAATGTATTCCGCTCCAGCCAAATCGGCCATGGCAGGAAAAATCTCATGCAACAATCGGGTGCGAAACAAAAGGTCAAAACCCACAGAAGGCTTATCGGCCAGTATGATTTTATTCAACTCATCGGTAATCCGCTCTTGGGAGACAATCTTGATGCGGTGAACATTTTCTCCAATGGCGGCCAAGGTTTCGGGATGTAACTTGAAGCCCAATTGCGTGGCAAAACGAATGGCGCGCATCATGCGCAAAGGATCGTCACTAAAGGTTTGCCCAGGGGCCAAGGGGGTTTGGATGCGCTGCTCTGCTATGGCTTTCAACCCCTCAAAAGGATCCAACAATTGTCCTTTCCGATTGGGGTGTAAATCAATGGCCAAGGCATTCATGGTAAAATCCCTCCGGTTCTGGTCATCGGCCAAACTACCGGGTTCTACAGCTGGGTTGCGGCTGTTGAGTCGATAGCTTTCTTTGCGGGCACCCACAAATTCCAAATCCCACCCTTTGTATTGCAATTGTGCTGTTCCAAAATTTTTAAAAAAAGAAACGGGGGGCTGGGGACTTAACCGACGGGCCACTGCGTGGGCCAAAACAATCCCATCGCCCAAGCAAACAATGTCCATGTCTTTCACGGGCCGGCCGATGATTTTGTCGCGCACAAAACCGCCAATCAAATAGCCATCCATGCCCAATTCCACCAACGCAGCACCGATGGTGTCCATCAAAAAAACTTCTTCTCGCTCAAACTGCCACTGCATGGGCAAATTTAGGGTGTATTTGCGGAAGGGGGCAGAACAGCCAACAAATCAGCGTTGCGGATGGTCTTGGCGCATTGGAAATGGTTTTCAGGACATGCTTTTTTACCATGGTTGCCACAAGGCCGACAAGACAAAACCAGAGGCGTTGATACGACATGAGAAATGGTAGACAAAGGACCATATCCAAAACCAGGAACGGTGGAACAATACACGGCTGTTACTGGGGCGTTGACGGCCGAGCAAAAATGCATGGGGGCTGAATCATTGACATAATTCATGGTAGCGCCTTGTTGCAACGCAGCAGCGCCCAAAAAGTCCAATCGACCTGCCAGGTTCTCTACCCCTTTTCGTTGGATCAATTTCAACAACGCTTCTCCCAATGCTTTGTCTGATGGACCGCCCAACACATACACTTTAAAGGTCTCGGGTAGGGCATTGATCAAATCAGCCCATTGTGCCAAGGGCAGGGTTTTGGTGAACCAAACCGATCCAGGTGCTACGCAACAATATGGCTCTTGTTGAAAAGGGGCAGCTGCTGTTGTTGCTGCTGTATCGGGATACAAGCGCGGTTTTTGCAAGACCAGATTTTTCTGTGGATAGAGCGCTTTGAGCAGTTCCAGGTTTCGCTCTATTTCATGTTGGGTACCATCCGCCGCTATCTGGTGAGGAATGGCTTGGGTAAAAAAATGACTCAACCAATGGGCTTTGAACCCAATGGTGATTTGGGCTCCTGAAAAAACGGTCATGAGGGCTGAAACGCCATAACGCTGCACATTGATGACGGCTCGGTAATGATTCTGTCTAAATGATTTGACCAAGCCCAAAGCATGGGCATATTTTTTGTTTTGTTTGTCCCAAACCCACACTTTTCTGACAAAAGGGTGAGACCTAAACAATCCTTCATTGCCTTTGCGCACCAACACATCAATGGGTTCTTTTGGATCGACCAAGTGAAGTGATTCTACCAAGGCTGTCGCCAAAACAACATCGCCAATAAAAGCTGTCTGAATAACCAAAGTGCCACCCATGTGCCAAATCTACTGCATGGTTGGGGAGAAACTTACTCGTATTCTAATTCATTGGAGAAAAATTCCCAGTCAAACAAAATAAAGGACTCTTGCTGGTAATTGCCTTTTGACGCCAACAGTTTGCTCTTGTTGCGCTGCTGGTTCAGTCGGGAAGGAACACGGACCGTTCCAGACAATCCAGCATTCCAAAATGTTTCCAACAACTGCTTTACTTGGTTGTCAGGAATGTCTAGGGTTATGGTGGCCATGGCGGTTAATTGTTTAACATAATTAAGGAATTCTACATTGTTTAAGAATAATTGTTTAAAGGTTTAACAGATTTTAAAGGAATTTTCAGGGTTGATGACTGATAATCAATGACTTAAGCTTATTCACCTCTTATCCACTTGTTTATGCACAAATGGACTTTCAAAGCGGGATTTTAGGCCTACATTCGCTCAAAAATTGCACATGAAAGCCTTGATTGAAGCAGTTTGGGCAGACCGGAATTTATTGACATCACCCCAGCATGGCCAAGCCATTGAAGCCGTTATTGAGGCCTTGGACAAAGGTGAATTGCGTGTAGCAGAACCCACAACCAGTGGTTGGCAAGTCAACGAATGGGTCAAACAAGCCATTCTGCTCTATTTCGGCATCCGAAAAATGCAAACCTGGGACCTGGCGCCTTTTGAGTTCTTCGACAAAATGAAGTTGAAATCCAATTATGCCGATCTGGGAGTAAGGGCTGTCCCTCCAGCTACAGCGCGGTATGGTGCTTTCTTGGGCAAGCAGGTAGTGCTGATGCCCAGCTATGTCAATATTGGCGCTTATGTAGATGAAGGAACCATGGTAGATACTTGGGCAACGGTGGGCAGTTGTGCGCAAATTGGCAAACACGTACACTTGAGTGGCGGTGTAGGTATTGGCGGGGTTTTAGAGCCTTTACAAGCCAGCCCGGTCATCATAGAAGATGGTTGTTTTTTAGGGAGCAGGTGCATTGTGGTAGAAGGTGTAAGGGTAGAAAAAGAAGCCGTTTTAGGGGCCAATGTGGTACTGACCCAATCGACCAAAATCATTGATGTAACTGGGGACCAACCCATAGAAACAAAAGGTGTTGTGCCAGCCCGTTCTGTTGTCATTCCAGGAACTTACCAAAAACAATTCCCAGCAGGCAGTTTTGGGGTTCCCTGCGCTTTGATCATTGGACAAAGAAAACCCAGTACAGACCTCAAAACAAGTTTGAACGACGCCTTGAGAGATTTCAACATCAGCGTTTAATATGCCACCCCGCTCCAACCGGGTCTTTTGGTCAGGCTTTGCTTTGAGTGCTGCCGCCGCCATTTTGTTTTCGACAAAAGCCATTTGGGTCAAACTGGCTTTTGTACAAACCAAAATTGATCCCGTTAGTTTGTTGGCCTTGCGCATGCTATTTGCCTTGCCGTTTTATTTGTTGGTAGCTGTTTGGCAAAACAAAAAATCAAGTCCGCTGTCGACCAAAGACCTCTTGGGTATTTTGTTGATGGGCTGCGCAGGGTATTATTTGAGCAGCTTGTTTGATTTCATTGGCTTGCAATATATTTCGGCTGGGCTGGAAAGATTGATTCTGTTTCTTTATCCTTCCCTGGCCGTTTTGATCAATACGTTGCTGTTCAAAACCAAATTGTATCGACACCAAATTTGGGCTTTGGTTTTGACCTATTGTGGAATTGGATTGGCCTATTGGGGGGAATGGCAATCGGTACAAGAAGATGCTGGCTTTTTTTGGGGCAGCTTCATGGTTTTTTGTTGTGCCATTACCTATTCGTTTTATTTGGTAGGATCTGGCCATTGGATCCCAAAAGCAGGATCCTTGCGCTACACAGCTTATGCCATGCTGGCTGCCACTTTGGGAATCTTTGTGCATTATGGCATCAGCCAACCTACTTTGCCGCAGGTAATGGAGAATAAAATTTGGCAGTATGGGATTTTACTGGCCCTGCTGGCTACTGTACTGCCCTCTTTTTTAATGAGCATGGGCATGAAACGCATTGGTAGCAACAACACCTCCATCATCACCAGCATCGGACCCGTTTCTACCATTTTACAAGCCCATTTTTTCTTGGGTGAATCCATCACCCTTTCACAAATTGCCGGAACGGTCTTGGTTTTGATGGGTGTAGCCGTAATGGGGAGGTCTCCTGCCGCATCAGGAAAATCCCTTGTCGGTTAACTTGTACAGTTTAGCGTACTGTTCCAGCTCTTGGTTATTGGATAAATTCAATTTATCTAAAATCCGGCTGCGATAGGTGTTGATGGTGTTGTTGCTCAAATGCAATTGTTCACCTATTTCAGCAATGGTTTTTCCACTCACGATCAATTGGAAGACATTCAACTCCCGATCAGAAAGGGATTCGTGTGGTAGCCCGTGCTGGTCATATTCCAAGGAAACCGCAATCAGTTCAGCAGTTCTGTTGTTGATGTATTTTTTGCCATTCAACAAATGCTGAAAAGCGGGAACCAAATCAACCGCTAAATCATCCCTGGTCAAAAAAGCCGAAGCACCTGATTTAATGGCCCGCAAGGCAATTAATTCTGGTGTCAAATCACTGATGACCAAAATGGGTAAAAGCGGTTTCCGTTTCCTGATTTCACGCAACAGATCAAATCCTTCTCTCCCAAAAGCATCGGGGTAAAAAGCAAAAATGTCCCAATCATGGTAAATGACTTTTTCTAAAAGGGGCTCATCAGCTTTCAGGGAAACCAATTCTAATTGGGGGAATGCTTTTGACAACAATGAAGTCCATTGCAAGGGGGCTTGGGGCATTGGATCATTGATGAGTAAGCGCATGAAATGCTAAAGGTTATTGGACAATTCTTTCAAAGATAAAACTATTTGGGATTGCCCTTTCTCCGCCTGCGGCGGAGGGGCTGGATTAGTCCGCTGTGCGAACTGATCCCTAAGGGTTGGTCTTACCCAAAGCCCCAGCACCGCCTGCGGC
>RDYY01000248.1 GCA_004293505.1 Sphingobacteriia bacterium
TTACCAAGCCACGGCCGACTTCTTTGTGCGGCAGTTCTTGAAATAGGTATTAATTTTGGCCCAGATGAAAAAAGGACCTGTATTTGAAACGGCTTGTTCACACTGTCAAGTGCGCAACCAGTCTGTGTTTCACGTCTTGGAGCAAGAGGGATTGTCCGAAATGAGCTTGCACAAGTCTTGCGCCATGTTTCGCAAGGGACAATATGTGTTTACAGAAAACGGCATTCCTGCGGGCTTGTATTGTGTCAACAGTGGCAAAATAAAATTGACCACAACAGGTCCCGATGGCAAGGAACAAATATTGCGTTTGGCCAAGTCGGGAGACATATTGGGATACCGGGCCATGATTGCCCAAGAGCGATACCATTGCTCGGCTGTGGCATTGGAAGATGCTTCTATTTGCATCATCGATAAAAATTATTTTTTCTCCCAGTTGGAGACCCAACCCAAGCTCATGTTTGAAGTCGTCAAACTCTTGAGCCGGGACCTGAAAACAGCCGAATCTCACATAGTTTCCCTGTCGCAAAAAAATGTAAGGGAGCGCATGGCCGAAGCCCTGCTGTTTTTGAAAGCAACCTATGGTTTTGAAGCCGATGGAAAAACCTTGCACGTTACCCTTTCCAGGGAGGAGATGGCCGACTATGTGGGTACTTCAACAGAATCTTGTATACGGTTGTTGTCTGAATTCAACGCCGATGGCTTGGTATCATTGAATGGGAAGAAAATTGCTTTGGAAAACACCGCTGCCCTTTTGCGCACAGCAGGCTTAGAAGATTAAACAAAAAACATGATGAAAATCATGTGACCCCACTTTAAACCTCATAGGCTTGGGGCAGCACATGGATCATTTTTGTGGAGCAAAACTTACTGCTCCCATGTGCCAACATGCTGACCATACCCAAGAACGCATTCAACACTTACAAGACAATGTCTATCCTTGTTTGTTGATCAAACTCAACAACGCCAGCAATTGTGCCTATTTGCAAGCTTTGCCGGATGCCGAAAAATCACCTCTGTTAGAAGCGATTGCGGCTTTGCGGCAAGAGTTTCAATCCTTGATTACCTACGAAGCAAAACTTGTTTTTCCAGCTGTCATGAAAGTATTTGAAGCCAAAAAAGGGGAGAAGGGTTTGCCCAATTTGGCCGATCTGATTCAGTTGACCCGCAGCAAGGAACAAAAAATGAAAGCCCACCTGCAGCGCATTGAAGGGCTTTTGCAAAGCCAGATTTGGGCAAATGGGGGATACAAGCAAAAAGCTTTAGTGGAAACTTTCCAGCATGAATTTTCAACAGAAAAAACTTTGTGGAACAGTATGGTGGAGGATCGTTTAACAAACTGTCGGTGCTTCAGGAAAGAGTTTTATTTTAATGACAAACCCATGACAATCCAACCTTTTTTTCAACCCGATCCAAACCAACCTGCATGAGTTCATTGGTGGACCATCAGCTGACTTGTTTTCACTGTGGCGAAAAAGTCACCGCTGCGGCAGTGGTGTCTTTTCAAGACAAAGATTTTTGTTGCCAAGGATGCAAAGCCGTTTTCCAAATTTTGGATCAGTCTTCCTTGTGTACTTATTATGACCTCAACCAACACCCCGGGGTTAAATCATTGTCAACAACAGATGGCCACCGGTTTGCTTTTTTGGATCAAGTAGAACTCTTGGCCCCCTATGTTGTGTTTGAGTCAACCGTACAACAAGCGGTTCGTTTTCACCTGCCCCAAATGCATTGCAGTTCTTGTTTGTGGTTATTGGAAAACCTCTCCCAAGTGAAC
>RDYY01000065.1 GCA_004293505.1 Sphingobacteriia bacterium
GCCACTACCCTTCCCTTTGAATTGGTTTTTCATCCCTTGACCCAAGCGGGTTTGGTCTGTGACCAAAACAAATTCACCGTTGAGTGTTTCCCCACCCAACACCGGATTCCCTGTTGGGGTTTTGTGGTCAGGGAGAAAAAAATGCCCCGCAAGCTCAACCGCCAGGCCGTGGAAGCCGCAGAAGTGCCAGCAGCTTACTATCCCCAACTAAAAGCGGGACAGGATTACCAGAAAAAAAATGGAGCGGTCTTGTTGAATGAAGAACTGACTTTTCCCAATACGCCCCCTGCCAGTTACGCCTATTGTGCGGATACCATATTTGACAAGGGTTTGGTGCCCTTTGTACAAAATGTACAACTGCTTTACCACGAAACCACTTATTTGGCCGATCAATCAGAAAGGGCTGCTGCCCGGTTTCATACCACAACACACCAAGCTGCAGAAATTGCGGCATTGGCGGGTGCAGGTCAATTGGTGATTGGTCATTTTAGCAGCAAATACGAAAGCTTGGATGCGTTTTTAACAGAAGCCCAAAGCATTTTTCCCCGCACTGCCCTAGCAGTAGAAGGGGTGAGTTTTTTGGTCCGATAAAGGCCGCTGTTTACTGATATCCAGCTTGGATGGTCAAAAGCCGCCAGCGCGTGAACAGTGTGTGCATGTGTTTTGGATTACCAGCCAACAGACAACCATTGAAACATCAGGGCTAATTCTCCCCGCCAGGCCGCTTCGCGGTGTTGGCCCAAGGGTTGGTAAACAGTTCTTTTTTGCACCTCCGGCCAAGCATTGAAGATGGTTTCCATTTTTTTGACTTCCCCCAACAAATTGGCCGACTCCTGCCCACCATAGTAAAGGAAAATCTTTTTGCCAGCTGGTGCTTTGGTGCTGGCATCTTTGTATAATTCTGGGGCTACCCAAAAAGCTGGTGAAAACAAAGCCGCTCCCCCAAAAACCTGGGGATATTCCAACAAAGCATAAGTGGCGATGAGGGCTCCCATGCTGCTGCCGCCAATATAAGTGTGGGCTACGCCTTTTCGGGTACGGTACTTGGCGTCTATATAGGGTTTTAATTTTTCAACAATTGATTTCAAATAGGCCTTCCCCTCTCCTGCACCAAATTGCAAATGGTCATAGGGATTGTATTCCTGCTGGCGTTTGGCTTCTCCATTGGCTATGCCCACAACGATACAACCCGGAAAGCTTTGCTGGACCAAGCTGTCCAAGCATTCGTCCATTCCCCACTCGCCAGCAAAAGCGGTTTGTTCATTGAACAAGTTTTGGCCATCTTGGAAATACACCACGGGATAGGCTTTTCCAGTTTGGGCGTAGTTTTTGGGCAGACAAACCCATACCCTGCGGCTGCGTCCCAAATCGGGCAAGGCAAAAGCACTGTCCAACAAACGAACCGTGGGCAAAGCGGTGTAGGATTTGGGCTTGTCGGGATAATCGTCTTTCCATCCCGCTACTTGAAAATCAAAACTGCCATCGGCTTCAACGGTCAAGAGCCGATCAGGGATGTCTCGCCCATCGGCAGTGGACTCCATTTTTTGGGCGCCTCGGCTAAATTTAAAGGCGTAATGGCCAGCAGGCAGGTCTTTCAAGACTATCCCCAAACGTCCGCCAGCAAAGGGTTTTAGGCGATAGGCTTCCGCCGCTGGTTGCCATCCGTTAAAAGTTCCCGAGACATAAATGGGATCGTTTTTGCGGGTGGCCACTTCGGTCAGCAAGAGGCGCACACTGAATTGGGCTTGAATGTTGGCCGATAAAAAAAGCAGGATTATTAAGCTGTACCATCGCATACCCGAATGTACAGCCCGTCGGGATTTAATCCAAGATTTCTGCGTCCTTGGGATAAGCTGCGCGGTTGAACACAAAAACAGATTCAGCCAAATTGGCTTTGAGGTTTAAACTGCTCACCACCAGTTCCGTGATGTTGTTGCTCTTGTCCAAAATGCGTGCTTTTGCCAAAGCTTTGGTGGCTTGTGAAAAAAAGAGATTCACCTTTTGAAAATTCTTTCTTTTGTCGATGGGCAAGAGCTCAATTTCGTTGAATCCACCTTTGCTGCTCACGAGTTTATAGGTAAAGTCTTTGTCATAAGAACCAGCCAAGAGTTTTTGGGGACTGAGGGTTTGGGCACCTTCTTCAACGGGTGATTTGGTGATGGTTTTGTTGCCATCATAATTGTAAACGGTTTTTCCATCGCACACAATGTCCACTTTTCCTTGTTGTAAACGGTACTTATCGCCTCGCATGCTGAGGCCAAGGCTTTTGGTACCAGTGTTGCGGCCTTTGCTGCTGATAGAAACCAATTTTAAATTGGCTTGGATGCCCTTAGAAGCTTTTACTTGTTGCCCAAAAGCATCAATGACTTTCTTGGCTTGGGGATCGTTCTGCCCCAACACCAAGAAGGGAGAAAGGAACAAAGACAACAACAAGGCAATCTTGGACATGTCAAAATTTTAGGCTGCAAATATACAGGTTCAACCCCAGCAGAAAGCCTAAATTAGGTCAGTAAGGAATCTGGGTCGGCCAGCCTGGTGCAGGTTGACCAAGGACAAACGCGGGGTTTTCTGGGCTAGGGCAGGTTATCCAAATAATCTTGCAACTCCATTTCTGTTTTAAACCGCACTTCTCGTGCTTTGCTGCCCAGATTGGGACCCACTACCCCAGCTGCTTCCAATTGGTCCATCAATCGGCCCGCCCGGTTATACCCCAATTTCATGCGCCGTTGAATAAGCGATGTAGAGCCCATTTGGTTTTGCACAATCAAGCGCGCCGCGTCTTCAAAAAGGGGATCTCGGTCATTGACGTCAAAATCCTTTCCCTCCATGTCTTTTTCATCTACATATTCGGGCAGCAAAAAGGCTTCGGGGTAGCCGCGTTGTTCACCGATGAAATCGCAAATTTTTTCAACTTCTGGGGTGTCCACAAAAGCACATTGCAAGCGCGTGATTTCGCCATTGTAACTCACCAACATGTCTCCCTTGCCAATCAGTTGCTCGGCGCCGCCCGCATCTAAAATGGTGCGGCTGTCAATTTTACTGGATACTTTAAAGGCAATGCGCGCAGGGAAATTGGCTTTGATGGTACCCGTGATGATGTTGACCGAGGGGCGTTGGGTAGCAATGATGAGGTGTATACCAATGGCCCTGGCCAATTGGGCCAAACGAGCAATGGGCATTTCCACTTCTTTGCCCGCAGTCATGATGAGGTCGGCAAACTCATCTACCACCAAGACAATAAAGGGCAAATATTGGTGCCCTTTTTCTGGGTTGAGTTTTCGGGCCGTGAACTTCTCGTTGTACTCTTTGATGTTGCGACAACCTGCTTCTTTGAGCAAGTCATAGCGGTTGTCCATTTCAATGCAAAGGGCATTGAGGGTATACACTACTTTCTTGGTATCGGTAATGATGGATTCTTCTTCACCGGGCAGTTTGGCCAAGAAATGTTTTTCAATGACTCGGTACAAACTGAGTTCTACTTTTTTGGGATCCACCAATACCAATTTGAGTTGGGAAGGGTGTTTTTTGTAGAGCAATGACACCAAGATGGCATTGAGTCCTACCGATTTACCTTGGCCTGTGGCACCTGCCATCAACAAGTGGGGCATGGCGGCCAAGTCTACTATGAAATTATCGTTGTCAATTTTTTTGCCAATGGCAATGGGCAAGGAATGGCTGCTGGACTGGAATTTATCTGAACCCAAAAGCGTCTTCATGCTCACCACCGTCTTGCGCACGTTGGGCACTTCTATGCCAATGGTTCCTTTTCCAGGTATGGGAGCTATGATGCGGATGCCCAATGCTGCCAAACTCAAGGCAATGTCATCTTCCAGGTTTTTGATGCGACTGATCCGTACCCCTGGGGCAGGTACAATTTCATAGAGGGTAACTGTTGGACCCACTGTTGCCGCAATGCGTTGGATGGCAATGTCGTAGTTTTTGAGGGTGGCAATGATTTGGTTTTTGTTGGTCTCCAACTCGGTGGGATCGTGTACAATTTTCTCACTGCCATGGGTTTCCAACAAATCCATGCCAGGATATTGATAAGACTTGAGGTCTAGCGTAACATCGTATTTCGTGGCCAATTTTCCCAAACTGGCTTGGGCACTGGCCAAATCATCCACCGGGTCTTCTGTTGGTTCCGCTGCCAAAATTTCTAATTCTAAATTGTTGCCAACAGTGCTGGCTTTGGCAGGTGGTGCAGCGGAAACAAGCGGTGTTGAAACCGGCGGAGGGGATGAAAAATCAGTGGGTAGTGAAGGGTTTGTTTGTATGGCTGGCGTGGCAATGGGTGCAGTTGCTGTTGCCGCCAGGGCTGTAGCCGACTGAATGGGTGAAACCACTTCATCATTGGCTTGGGCTTCTTCTTTGAGGGCAACAGAAATTTGGTGCAAATCGTCTTGGGGCAATGCCGGCCCTGGAACAATTTGCAATTGCAAAGGCTCTCCCCTGTCGTTGTATGTATTGGCACTGCCGCCGGGTGTTGTGGTGGTGTCCAGCTCCTCATCGGCCCCAAACGCCATTCCTTCTTCTGTTTCACCCAGCTCAGTTCCGCCTGCACCTTGAGCCGTATTGGGTAGAGGGGTGTTGTTGGCTGCTGTTTTGAAATAAGGGTTTTCGATATCAGACTCGCTGTTCTCAAAAGTTTTGCGCAAAGAATGGGGCCAATTAAACTGCCATTGCGGAAGGGAAAACCGGGGGTTCACCCGCCAAACAAAATACAAAAAAACCGTTGCTGCCAACAAAAGTCCCGTCCCCCATTTGCCCAACCATTTGGTGAGCCAAGCAGCTGAATATTCTCCCACTGCCCCTCCCCAAGAAAAAGCGCCCTGGGGCAAGAAAAAAGACAAAGCGGTGCTCAACAAAATCAAGCCCACCAACACATAGCGGAGGTTGCGCAGGGTATTGAAAACTTTTCTATCGAACAACAAATTGACGCCCAACACAAAAAACAAACTGCACCAGAGATAGGCTGCTGCACCAAAACCCAGGTCCCACAAATGATAGGCCACAAAAGCACCCAATACACCCAATAAGTTGTTGACCCTAACATCGTCGGTTGCAAAAATCTTGACCCCAAAACGTTGTACTTTGTCTTGGTCTTCTTGCCAAGAAGACAAATATGAACTGAGGGCCATGAACAAAAAAAGCGTCAGGAGCAACAAAGCAGTTCCGGCAATTTTAACCGTTCTTTCGTCGCGAACCACTTCTGTTACCGTTACGGCTGCCTCTTGGTCTGGGGCCAGTTCCTCTGGATCAGGAGGAGGAGGTGTTTTCTTGCGCAGGGTATTGGCCATGTAAACAAATATAAGCCCTGCCATGGCCTCTTCTAGGCGACCGACACCAATGTGCAAAACTGATGCGGGATTGGGGTTTTATCCACTTTTTTGTGGTGACCAATGGGCCCTGGCCAATTGGATCCAACCCAAAATAAAAGCCAGCCCGCCCAAAGGCGTAATGGCCCCCAGTTTTTGCCAACCTGTAATGCCCTGCCATTCCAAGGTCACCATGAGGACCAAAGAACCGGAGAACAAAAAAATGCCTGCCGTAAAAAGTTTGGCTGCTTGGCGAATGAAGCGATGGGGTTGTTGAGCGGCTAAAATGCCACAAATCAAAATAGCGAATCCATGGTAGACCAGGTAGCGGACGGCAGTTTCAAATGTTTGCAGTCCAGTTGGCGTGGCCACTTGTTTGAGACCATGGGCACCAAAAGCCCCCAAAGCCATGCCCAGCCCACACCAGCAAGCCCCTTGTAAAATAAATTTATGGTTGTCCATGTTGTTGAATGCTTGACAAAAGATCGGGCAAATGCGGATGGGTAACAGACACCACCACTTGGGCCGATTGGTAATAAACTAATCTTTCTGCTCTTTTTTGGGTCAACCATTGGGCCAAATCGGCATCGGCCAAAGCGGCAATCAAGGGACGGTGTTGTTTTTCGTACAAGAGTCTTTCAGCCAAAACAGGAATGGGCGGATCCATCCAAATGGTGAGTCCTTGTTGGTTCATCCATTCCATGTTAGCACCAAAACAAGCCGTGCCGCCGCCGGTGGCCAAGATAAAATTGTCTTGGCTGGCAAAGGATCGGAGCAGATTGCTTTCGGCCTCTCTGAAATAGGTCTCTCCTTCTTGTGCAAAGATATTGGTGACGGTTTTGCCTTCTTGGGTTTCCAACAATTGGTCCAAATCAAAAGAGCGAGAACCCAATGCCTTGGCCAATTGTGCCGCCCAATGGCTTTTGCCACTGCCCATCATCCCCACCAAAAAGATTTTAGTGGGCATTTATTTGAATGCATTGAAGCCCGTGATGTCCATGCCGGTGATGAGCAAGTGTACATCGTGGGTGCCTTCATAAGTGATGACACTTTCCAAATTCATCATGTGGCGCATGATGCTGTATTCTCCTGTAATGCCCATGCCTCCTAGCATTTGGCGGGCATCACGGGCAATTTGTGTAGCGATTTCACAACTGTTTCTTTTGGCCATGCTGACTTGCTGGGGCGTAGCGCGGCCCTCATTCATCAAGCTGCCAACACGCCACACCAAAAGCTGGGCCTTGGTGATTTCGGTGATCATCTCTGCCAGCTTTTTTTGTTGCAATTGAAAGCCGCCAATGGGGCGATCAAATTGAATGCGCTCTTGGCTGTACCGCAAAGCCGTATCGTAACAATCCATGGCTGCACCCAAGGCCCCCCAAGCAATGCCATAACGGGCTTTGGTCAAACAACCCAAGGGGCCTTTTAAGCCTTTCACATTGGGCAAAATATTTTCTTTGGGTACTTTGACATTGTCAAAAACCAATTCGCCTGTGGCGGATGCGCGCAAGCTCCATTTGCCATGGGTGGTGGGGGTGGTAAACCCTTCCATGCCCCTTTCAACAATCAAGCCTTGGATGTCTCCGGCTTCGTTTTTGGCCCATACCACGGCCACTTGCGCAAAAGGCGCATTGCTGATCCACATTTTGGCCCCATTCAACACCACATGGTCACCGGCATCTTTAAAATGGGTGGTCATGCCTGATGGATTGGATCCATGGTCAGGTTCGGTCAAGCCAAAACAACCCAACCATTCTCCTGAAGCCAATTTGGGCAAGTATTTTTTGCGCTGTTCTTCATTGCCATAAGCATAGATGGGGTACATGACCAAACTGCCTTGTACGCTGGCGGTGCTGCGCACACCACTGTCGCCCCTTTCCAATTCTTGCATCATCAAGCCATAGCTGATGTAGTCCAATCCACCGCCACCGTATTCCACAGGAACGGTAGGACCAAAGCAACCCAACTCCCCCATTTGTTGCACAATCTGTTGGGGAAACTCAGCTTTTTGGGCACAGTCTTCAATGATGGGAGAGATCTCTTTTTTAACGTATTGTCTAACGGTTTCACGGATCAGTTTTTGCTCATCTGTGAGCAAATCATCTACCCAATAATAATCTGGAGATTGGAACAAATCGGTTCTGGCAGCCATGGGGTTTGTTTAGGGGCACAAAATTACAGCAGGCGGCTCAATTGCCTGCTGTAAAATTTATCACCAAATGGTTTATTGTCTTTTTTTGTTGCCGCTTTGTTCTATTTCCCGGTTGATCTCAACCAAGTCAACGGGCCTTTCGCGGCTGTCGCCCATGAGGTAACGGGCAAAATATTCGCCCATGCGCCAAAAGAAATACTCGTTCATGTCCCCAAAACCGTGGCGCTGCGTGGGCAAATACACCAAATCAAAGTGTTTGTTGGCTTTGATCAGCGCATTCACTACCCGCATGGTATTGGCAGGGTGTACGTTGTTGTCGATTTCACCGTGGGCCAACATCAATCGGCCTTTGAGGTTTTTGGCGAGTTCAGGATTTTTTTCAATGGAATA
>RDYY01000249.1 GCA_004293505.1 Sphingobacteriia bacterium
GTGATGGCCGATTGGTTTCCGCTTCCGCGGGTTGGACAAATCAACACATCAACTGTTTGCATGACTTCATTTACTTTTTGCTGTAGCAAGTAGCGGTGGCGATTGGCATTCACATATTCAACAGCAGGTATCAATCGAGACACCCGAAAGCTGTTCGGCCAATCAAAAGGTCCTTGTCGCGACATTTCATCGTCTATGTTGTATCGGGTAAACCCATCAAAGGCAGCGGCAGATTCTGCACTGATCACAATGTCCATGATGTTGAAGGGATACGCGGTTTCAGGAAACACAACAGGAATCAATTCAATCCCCATGTCTCGAAACACTTGCAAAACTTTTAGCTCTAAACGGCTGGTGTCTCGGATTTGGTCAAAATAATTTTTTGCATAGCCAATCCGCAAAGTTTTAGCATCGGCTTGTGGCTTAAAATTAAACGGTAGGTTGACGGCACTGGGATCCAGTCCATCTGTGCCATGCAAATATTGAAAGACAATGGCTGCATCGGTGGCAGATCTACAAATAGGGCCTACTTTGTCCAAGCTCCAGCTCAAAGCCATGGCCCCGCTGCGGCTGATGCGACCAAAGCTGGGCCGGAGTCCTGTGGCCCCACAAGTAGAAGCGGGAGATATAATGGAACCCCATGTTTCTGTGCCAATGGCAAAGGGAACCAGTCCAGCCACCGTTGCCGCTGCCGAACCGGCAGAAGAACCAGAGGAGCCCGTTTGGGTATTCCAAGGATTGCGGGTGCGACCACCAAACCAATAGTCTCCCATGGCCAATGCACCCAATGTGAATTTTCCAACCAATACTGCACCAGCAGCTTTCAATTGGGTATACACATATGCATCTTCTACAATCTCTTGGTTTTGATACGGCGCAGCACCCCAAGTGGTTTTGGTCCCTTTGACCGCAAACAAGTCTTTTAAACCATAAGGAATGCCGTGCAAGAGGCCCTTGTAATTTCCGGCGGCCAATTCTGCATCTGCAGCCGTTGCGGCTTGCATGGCCATTTCTTCGGTCAAGCTAATCACACATTGTAAACTGTCGCCGTACTGCTTGATGCGGGCAATGAAAAACCGGGTCAATTCAACCGAGCTGATTTTTTTTGACTTGATCAAAGCAGCCAATTCCAAAAGAGAACAATAAGCCAAATCGTTTTTATTGGCAGGCAAGGAAAAATTTTTGGGCAGGTTCCATTTGATTTTTTCTTGTTCTTTTTCTATTCGCAAACCTGGAAGCACCGGGCTTTGCCAAAGACTCATGGGGACCCCATTGTTCAAGTTTTGTCGGTGCATTTGTTGCAAGACAACCATGTTCTCTTTTACACCAGCATACATGGTATCCAGCTCTTTGTCGGTAAACTTGAGGTCAAAAACGGTGGCAGCTGCGCGCACGCCGGCTTTGGAAAGGGTATCCTGTCCAAAAGAAGGGAGGGTCGTGGACAAAGCCAAAGCCCAAATCAAAGTGGTTTTTTTCATAAGTCTATGTTCTTGGCAAATGTGTTTCCTTGCTTCAGGTCTCCTGTTTCAAATCCTTTTTTGAACCAATACATGCGTTGGGCAGAACTGCCATGGGTAAAAGCATCTGGTACCACGTGGCCTTGGCTTTGTTGTTGCAAGCGGTCGTCTCCAATGGCATTGGCTGCCCCCAGCGCAGAGGCCAAGTCGCCCGGTTCTATGATGCGTTCTAATTTGTTGGCATGGTGGGCCCATACCCCCGCCAGAAAATCTGCTTGCAATTCTAATTTCACCGACAATTTATTGTATTC
>RDYY01000260.1 GCA_004293505.1 Sphingobacteriia bacterium
TCGGCGTCAAAAGCCCGGTCCAAATAACGGTTAAACGCCATGGCCGCACTGCGGGCCGTGACCATGCACACCAATACCAAGACCGCTTTGATCCCCATGTCCTGTGGCCATTGACCCGTGCTTTGCTGGGTTTGGGTCAGGCCCAACAAAAAACCAATCACCGCAAAAGGCAGGGCAAAAATGGTGTGCGAAAACTTGACCAGGGAAAGATAGTGTTTGATACAAATCAGTTTAGGGTTGGGGCTGGGGGGAAGCAGCCAAAAAAAGTTCGGTGGTTTTCCAAAACAAAATGCCCGCCGCCACCGCCACGTTCAAAGAGTGTTTGGTACCAAATTGGGGTATCTCGATGCAGCCCTGGCAAAGGGGCAAGGCATCGGCCGACACGCCCTCTACTTCATTGCCCAAAATAAAAGCCAAGGGTTGTGGGGGCAAAACAAAATTTTCCAAAGACACAGCACCCCGGGCTTGTTCCAAAGCATAGACCGCATAACCCTTGTTTTGCAAGTCTTTTACGGCTGCTACCACGGTATCAAAATGGTTCCAGGCAACGGTTTCGGTGGCACCCAGGGCCGTTTTTTGGATGTCGCGGTGTGGGGGTTGGGGCGTGTAGCCACACAAGCTGATGCCGGCCAAGCGAAAAGCATCAGCCGAGCGAAAAACCGATCCCACATTGTGCATGCTGCGCACATTGTCCAAGACCACCCAAACCGGCCTTTTGTCTGCGGCCTGAAAGCTGGCCACATCCATTCGACCCAGTTCTGCCATGGATAGTTTTTGCATGGCGCAAAGTTAACGCCCCTGCCCTATATTTGGCACCATGGCAAAAGCTGGCAACGATACTCCTTTGATGCAACAACACCGGGCCATCAAACAAAAATACCCCGATGCCATTCTTTTGTTTCGCGTGGGTGATTTTTACGAAACCTTTGGACAAGACGCCATCCTTGCTGCCAAGGTCTTGGGCATTACTTTGACCAAGCGCAACAATGGCGCCGCCGCCGACAGTGAATTGGCGGGCTTCCCCTACCATGCGTTGGACAATTATTTGCACAAATTGGTAAAAGCCGGATACCGCGTAGCCGTTTGCGACCAATTGGAAGACCCCAAGCAAGTCAAGGGCATTGTCAAAAGAGGCGTGACCGAAATGCTCACCCCCGGACTGGCCCTGAACGACAAATTGCTGGAACAAAACAAGAACAATTTTTTAGCCGCTTATTTTCCTTTGACGCACGTCCGTGGCGCCGCCCAAGTGGGCCTGGCTTTTTTGGACGCTTCAACCGGAGAAATGCTCTTGGCCCAAGGCAGTGCCGATTATGCCGACCAACTCTTGTCGCGGATCTTGCCCGCAGAAATCATTTTGCCCAAAAACGAAGTCAAAGCTTTTAAAGAAAGAACGGGACAAGCTTGGTACACCTATGCTTTGGACCCTTGGATTTTTGCCGAAGCCTATGCCACGGAGCAATTGCAAAAACAATTTCAAACCCATTCCCTGAAAGGCTTTGGGGTGGAACATTGGCCAGCCGCCACCATTGCCGCTGGTGCCATTTTGCACTACTTGAAAGAAACCGAGCACCCCCACCTGGACCACATCAATCGCTTGCAACGCTTAGAAGAGAAAGCCTATTTGTGGATGGACCGTTTTACCCTGCGCAATTTGGAATTGTTTCCATCGGGCCGAGAGGGAGCAGGCGAAACCAATTTGTTGCAAGTGATGGACCTGACCCTGACCCCCATGGGGGGCCGGCTCTTGCG
>RDYY01000261.1 GCA_004293505.1 Sphingobacteriia bacterium
ACCAATTTCAATTCCAGCGATGTGCGCATCGACAAGAAATGGTATTACAAAAGGGTCACACTGGATTTGTTTTTGGACGTCACCAACTGGTACTTGGCCCGCAACCAAGCACCGCCCACTTATGTGTTTGCGCGCACACCCGACAACAGCGGATTCTTGACCACCGATGGTCAACCCATTCGGCCCAATGGCAGCAATGCCATCCCCACTTTCTTGGCCAACAACGATTTGAACGTGACCCCTACGTTTGGATTCATTGTTGAATTTTAAGTGCCTGGGTTTGTTTTTTAACCCTTTGCATTTGAATGGCCACGCTGGTCACCAGCAAAGCCAGACCAGCATAAAAAGACCAACCCAAGACTTGGTTTTCTTTCAAGATCCAAAAAGCCAACAGAATGCCGTAAACAGGCTCTAGGTTTAAAGTGAGGTTGAGGGTAAAGGCCGAAACTTTTTTCAATGCCGCCAAGAGCAATTGCTGGGCCCAAACCGTGCAAACCCAGCTGAGGACCAAGAGCCAAACCCAATCCATTTTCTGGGGCAGGGGAATGCCCTCTCCGCTGACCAAGCCATGGCCCAAGGCCAACACAGACAAGAGAATCCACCCGCCACTCAGTTCCATCCAAACCATTTGTTCGGTGGGCACCAAGTCAATTTGTTTTTTGTTGAGGATGGAAAACCAGGCAGCCAGGAGGGCCGATACCAAGCCCAAACCAATGCCCAAACGGTAGCGCGTATCAAACTGGTAAATCAGTAAAATGCCCGCCATGCCCAAGAGGCCCAAGAGGGCTTCGGCCGATTGGCCTTTTTTCTTCAACAAAATGGGCTCCAACAAGGCAGTGAAAAAACCCACCGAAGCAAAACAGACCAAGGCCACAGACACATTCGCGGCTTTGATGCTGGCATAAAAAAACACCCAGTGCAGGGCCATGAGGGCCCCAATGCCCAATAATTTTTTCCAAACCAACCAAGGAAAAGCCAATTGTTTTTGGCGCAACAAAAGCAAGGCCCCCATGCTCACAATGGTCAAGACCAGTCGGTACCAGACCAACCAAAAAGAGTGCAAGCTGATCAAAGCCCCCAGGATGGCCGTGAACCCTACCAGGAAAACACCCAGGTGCAATTGAAACATGGCTTTTTTCATGGTCCAAAGAAAAGCATAAGCTTTTGTTGAACGGCAAAGTTTGTACACCATTTTAGCAGATATTAGCACCCATGGAACCCATTATTCTTTTGGAAAACGTCTACAAAGACTATCCTGGCAAACAAGTACTCAAGGGCATCAACCTGGCCATTTCCCCAGGTCAAGTGATTGGCTACATTGGCCCCAACGGTGCAGGCAAAAGCACCACGGTAAAAATTCTCTGCGGCTTGATCACCGATTTTGAAGGATCGGTAAAAGTGGGCGGTTACGATGTGAAACAAGACCACATGGCGGTCAAAAGAAAGATTGGTTATGTACCCGAATTGGCCGAGCTCTACGATGTCTTGACCCCCAGGGAGTTTTTGGGATTGATGGGTGATTTGTATGAAATGCCCGTTGAACTGGTCACAGAAAGAATAGAAAAAATGCTGTTGGCTTTTGGTTTGGATCAGTCCATAGACAAACGCATGGATACCTTTAGCAAGGGCATGAAACAAAAAGTATTGATTTGTTCAGGCCTCTTGCACAATCCCGACATCATTATTTTGGACGAGCCCCTGAGCGGATTGGACGCCAACAGTGTGATCTTGGTCAAAGACCTGATCAGCAAA
>RDYY01000066.1 GCA_004293505.1 Sphingobacteriia bacterium
GATGCTGAGTTGGGCAAGGGATCGGTATTTACTTTCACTTTGCCCTATTCACCCGCAGATGCTGCTGACCAAAAGCGCGTTGCGGATGATTTTTCTACAGCCCATGAAAAGGCAGTTGAATCGACAAAGCCACATTCCCTGGCTGGTAAGAAAGCCTTGGTAGTGGAAGACAATGATGTCAACACCATGCTCTTGACCTTGCTCTTGAAGAAATTTGACATGTCATTTGTCGTCGCCAAAGATGGGGCGGAAGGTTTGTCAGCTTATGCCAGTCAACCCTTTGATATCGTGCTCACAGACATCAATGTGCCCAAATTAACGGGAGACCAATTGGCCCAAGAAATCCGAAAAGGACATGGGTTTGTTGACAAAAAAATACCCATCATTGCCTTGACCGCCAGTATTGTACAAGACGATTTAGATGCTTACATGAAAGCGGGCATCAACGATGTTTTGGTAAAGCCCTTTAGCCAAGAAGGTTTGCGGACCATGCTACAGAAGTATTTAGGCTAGTGTACCAATAGAACAAAATCCGCATGCAGTTGTTTTTTAAGGCTGCACACTTCGCAGCTTCCAAACATTAAAGTTTACTTTATAAACGATACAGCCTTTGTTTGGTCTCAGGCGTTTCTTGTTGTAAGACGGTGGATTTGTCTTTGGTCATCGCTTCCCAAATAGCGGCAGATGCATGTCTGATGGTGAGCAGTTCCAATCCCTTTTCCACCATCACTTCAAAATCTTCAGCGGCCAAGCCTGCCAGTTCCATGATTTTTTCTGCTTGGTCATCCAAGCAAAGAGAAATGCCTACGGCACCTGTTTGTACCAAATTTGGGGTGAGGTGCAATTGGCCCAGCCATTGGTATAGTTGGCTCATGGGGGCTTCTCCTACAAAAGAATAATCCCTGCTTTGCAGGTGCAACAAGACTTGGTTTTTTTTGATGACCACAATGGGGGGCAATTGTTTGTCGCCTTTTTCATCAATGCGGGTGCCGGGCAAGTTGGGGTCCAAAAAACACCGCACCAACAAGGGTATCCCCTTGTTCTGCAAGGGCTTGATGGTTTTGGGGTGGATGACCTGGGCCCCGTAATAAGCCATCTCAATCACTTCCATGAAAGACAGCCTGGGCAAAGGCGCTGCGTCTGGAAAAATCTTGGGGTCGGCACTCATGACCGCAGCCACGTCTTTCCATATGGTCAGGGATTCGGCGCCCAATACATGGGCAAAAACGGCTGCGGAATAATCACTGCCTTCACGGCCCAAAGTGGTGCTCTCGTTGTCGGCTGTTGCCCCAATGAAACCTTGGGTCAATAAAATGTGGTGGGGATTGTTCGCAAAAACTTTTTGAATGGCCAAAGAACTGTGTTCCCAATCAATGTTGGCTTGTCTAAATTGGTTGTCAGTCCGCAACACATCGCGCACATCTACCCAGGTATTCTCGGTGCCAGATTCTTTCAAGAAATGGGCAACAATGGCCGTGCTCATCAATTCCCCAGAACAAACAATTTGATCATAGTAATAATCAAAGGGCCGCACAGGTTTGTCGTGCAAGAGCCATTCCACTTCGGTAAAAAAATCTTGCAATTGGTTTTCACAGGCCAGTGCTTCTTGCACCAATAAATACTTGACTGTGTTCAGGTGTTGGTTTTTGATCTGCTCAAAAAGCCCCAATGCATCCGCTTGTCGGCCCTCGAAAAAAGCCTGGGCCACTTTTTCCAATGCATTGGTGGTTTTGCCCATGGCAGAAACAATGACCACCAAGGGTCCTGCAGGCGCTTGCGCCAACAAACCGGGGAGGGCTTTGATCCGCTCCAAACTGTTGACACTGGCCCCACCCAATTTCCATACTTGCATACACCACAATTGGTCCCAAAGATAAGGCGGGCTTTCCTATCTTTATCCCAACGATTGTACCATGATGGTGAACAGAAACATTTTAACCCTGGACGAGTTTACCCTGCAGCAATTGCGCCAGTTTCCCACTGCTACCGGTGAATTGTCTCGATTGTTGCGCGACCTGGCCCTGGCTGCCAAACGGGTAAACGTTGAAGTCAACAAAGCAGGATTGGTTGACATTTTGGGTGACCATGGCAGTGTGAACGTGCAAGGCGAAGAGGTCAAGAAATTAGACATCTATGCCAACAACCAATTCATGGGCGTTTTGAAACACGGCATCAGCTGTGCGGGCATTGGCTCCGAAGAAATGGATGATTTTGTGGTCTTTAATGATGAGATCAGCAACAACAGCAAATACGTGGTGCTCTTTGATCCTTTGGATGGCAGTGGCAACATTGATGTCAATGTGTCCATCGGAACCATATTTGGTATTTACCGCCGCGTCAGTCCCTTGGGCAGTCCATGTACAGCAGAAGATTTTTTGCAAGCGGGTAAAAACCAAGTGGCCGCCGGTTATGTGGTTTACGGCTCTTCTACCATGTTTGTTTATGCCACCCGGAGGGGAGTAAATGGGTTTACACTGGACCCCTCCATTGGGGAATTTTCGCTGAGCCATCCCGACATCAAATGCCCGCCATCCGGAAAAATCTATTCGGTCAACCACGGGAATTTTTTCCTTTACAACGAAGGGGTCAGAAAATACATTGATGGTTGCCAACGCAAGACCAAGGAAACAGGCGGCCCCTATACCCAACGTTATATTGGCAGCATGGTGGCCGATGTGCACCGCAACCTCATGAAGGGGGGGATTTTCATGTACCCAGGTACCAGCGACAAGCCTGGGGGAAAGCTGCGTTTGCTGTACGAAGCCAATCCTTTTGCATTTATTTTAGAAGTGGCTGGGGGCGTGGCCACCGATGGGCAGCAGCGCATTTTGGACATTCAACCCACTACTTTGCACCAACGGACGCCACTCTTCATTGGCAGCAAAGACATGATGGCCGAATTGGCAACAGTTTGTTCAGCCTTCCCAGAAAAAAAATGATGCAACCCTTGTTTATGCAAAACCATAAATGCTGTTTTCTCTTTTTCTTGTTGTTGAGCGCAAGTTTGGTCACCACTTTATCCGTTCAAGCCCAACAACCCTTGAACAAAGAAGGAATGACTTATGTCTTTTCTCCCAAGCCCAACAGCATCATTTACCACGACAGTTTGTTCCGGGGGAGCCAACAGTTCAAGCACCTTTTTTTCAGGACGGGTCAAGCCGATTTGTTGGCCCTTTACGACAAACACCAAGCCAATAAAATTACAGGACAAGCCCTGGGTTTTGCGGGTGTGGTGGCCATTTTGGTGGGTGTCAACAACATCTCCACCAATGCTGGAACGGGCTGGGCCCTGGTGGGAGGAGGCTTTTTATTATCCGTGTCGGGGGGCTATTTTACTTTGCAAGCACAAAAGAATTTAACCATGGCTGTTCAACTCTTTAACCAACGCCAAAAAAGAAATACAGTGGGCATTGGGGTAGGTGCACAGTCTGCTGGATTGGTGATGGCTTTTTAAAAATCATACATGACTACACCCATTATTTCTGTCAAGGACCTGCACAAAAAATACGGTGATTTTCACGCCGTCAAAGGCATCAGTTTTGAGGTCATGCCGGGTGAAATTTTTGGGTTGCTGGGCCCCAATGGGGCAGGTAAATCCACCACCTTGGAGATCATAGAAACCTTGCGCACCAAGACTTCTGGTGCCATCATGGTGGATGGGATCAACCTAGACCAAGATCCTAATGCCATCAAAAAAATCATTGGGGTTCAATTACAAACGGCTGGTTTTTATCCTTCGCTCAACCTGACCGAACTAATGGAATTGTTTGGCGGTCTTTACAACCAAGCGGTAAATCCTTTGGCATTATTGGAAAGGGTCAACTTGCAGGACAAGGCCAAAGCCAAGTTCAAAGAATTGAGTGGCGGACAAAAGCAACGATTTTCCATTGCCACTACTTTGATCAACCACCCCAAGATCATTTTCTTGGACGAGCCCACCACTGGATTGGATCCCCAAGCCCGGCGCAACTTGTGGGACTTGGTCTTGGACATTCGCCAAAAAGGAGCTACCGTTATCATCACTACCCACTACATGGACGAAGCAGAAGTGTTGTGTGACCGCGTGGCCATTGTAGACCATGGCCGCATCATTGCTTTGGACCGACCCGACAAGCTCATTGACGATTTGGTGGCCACAGGTTTTGAAAGGCCCAAAGAAATGAAGCAAGCCAATTTAGAAGACGTATTCATTCAATTAACCGGACATGAGCTTAGAGCAGAATCTTGATTTGCGTTATCCCATTGGGAAATATATCCCCCCGCCTTTTTCTGAAACCCAGAAGCAAGACTGGTTGGCCGATATTCGGTTTTTACCAGAAGAACTGGAAAGGGCCATTATAAATTTGGACCAAGCGCAATTGCATACCCCTTACCGCGATGGGGGATGGACCTTGCACGAAGTGGTGCACCATTTGGCCGATTCTCACCTGAATGCCTATTGTCGTTTTAAATTGGGCTTGACCGAAGACCATCCCGTGATCAAGCCTTATTTGGAAAACGAATGGACCCAGTTGGCCGATGTAAAATCCTTGCCCATCAATGTATCCCTGACTTTGTTGCATGCGGTGCACCAGCGCCTTTATGTGGCCATCAAGGATTTGACCAAGGAACAATGGGACAGACAAATTACCCATCCCGAATCCAAGCGAGACATGACGCTTTGGTTTTTGTTGGGCCTCTATGCTTGGCATGGTAAGCACCACACCGCTCACATTACCACCACCCGTGAAAGATTCCATTGGACATGAGCAAAGCTTGGAAACTTTTGCGCAGCGAACAAATGTTCAAAGACCGCTGGGCCGATATTTGCGTTAACGCTTACCAACAAGCCGACGGAAAAATCATTGAACCCTTTTATGTGTATGGCTTTCCTGACTATGCCACAGCTTTGGCCATCACACAAGAAGGAGAAGTATTGGTAGAACGCATGTACCGGGCTGGATTGGATGTCATGACCTTGGAACTACCGGGTGGTTGTGTGGATGCAACTGACCCCAGTTTGGAAGCCGCCATGGCCCGGGAATTGTACGAAGAAACGGGGTATCGTTTTGACCAAATCACCTACTTAGGCTTTACCAGTCCCAATCCTACCACCAATACCAACGTGATGCGCATGTTCTTGGCCACAGGAGGGGTGAAAGACCCAACAGCTCAACTGGATCCACACGAGGACATCAGTGTTGAACTGATGGCTTGGAATGATTTTGTGCAGGCTTTTGAACAAAACCAATTTGTGCAGTCCATGCAAACCTGTACCATTTTGTATGCTTTGCAACACTTGGGCAAACTGAAAATTGACCCCCATGTCTGATCGCCGGTGGACGACCCTTTCTTCTCAAGTGGCTTATACCAAAAAATGGATATCGGTAAGGGAAGAAGCGGTGGCTTTGCCGGATGGCAGGGTCTTGGATCCCTATATCATCATAGACATCCCCTCATTTTGCAATGTCTTGGTAGTGACCCCAGCTGATGAAGTGGTCATGGTGAAACAGTTTCGGCACGCTGCTGGCGTGGTAACTTTGGAAATGCCTGGGGGAATGATCGAGCCCGGCGAAGACCCAGCTTTGGCAGCTGCCCGCGAAGTATTGGAAGAAACGGGTTATGGTTGTCCGCAACTGGAAGCACTTTATGACATGGCCCCCAATCCTCCATTGGAAAACAACAGGGCTTGGTTTTATGTGGCGCGCGGCGCGGTATGGCAGCGCGCACCACAATACGACGCATTTGAAGACATTCAAGTGGTGCACCTGCCGCGCGCCACATTTTTAGATAACTTGCTCCAAGGAAAATTCAACCATGGCACCCAAATAGGTGCCCTGTATGCAGGCGCTGTGAGACTGGGTTGGTTAAAGCCTTAAGCGGTAAATCTTTTTCGGTCAACTTCACCTACCAAAAATACCGAGCCACAGACCAAGACCAAGTCTCCGGGGTGGGCAAGCGTAAGAGCAGCCCCAATGGCCTCATTCACGGAGGAATAGACCTGTCCTTTTAAACCATGGGCCAAAGCTGCTTCCATTAAATCGCCTGCTTCCAGGGCCCGGGGAATATGGGCTTGGGTAAAATAATAATCTGCACCCGGTGGCAAGAGGGCCAGCACAGCGGCAATGTCTTTGTCTTTGACCATGCCCAAGACCCAGTGCACTTTTGCGTAGGCCGACAACTCAATTTGTTCCAAGACCAATTTCATGCCATCCATATTGTGGGCCACGTCCAACACCAAGTCGGGACTCTCTTGTAATTTTTCCCATCGGCCATGGAATCCGGTCAATGACCTAACATTTTTCAAAGCATGTTGAACGGTTTTTTCTGGGAGGTTCCAACCCTGCAAACGCAGTTGGTGCAAGGCTTCTAGAAGGGTAATCAGGTTCTTGGTTTGGTAGTAACCCGGTAGGTCCAAGCAATAATGTTGGTAAGCATTGCCCGCCACTTCCACTACGGTGACGTCTAATTGTTTGCCTGTCCACACCCAATCATTTACATAGCGTTGGTGTTGGGCAAAAACAAGGGGACTGTTCACGGCAGCCGCCTGAAAAATGGGCTGGGTTTCGGGGAGGGTTTCGCCAATGACAACGGGTACGCCATTTTTGATGATGCCGGCTTTTTCAAAAGCAATGGCTTCCAAACTATTGCCCAAAAGGTTCATGTGGTCCCAGCCAATTTGGGTGATGATGCTGAGTTGGGGCAGGATAACATTGGTACTGTCTAATCTGCCCCCCAATCCTGTTTCAATCACGGCAATGTCTACCGATTCGGCCCTGAAATAATCAAATGCCATGGCCACAGTGATCTCAAAAAAACTGGGTTCCAGGGTTTCGATCAGGGGGCTGATGCGTTGGGTAAAGTCTACCACAAAGTCTTTACTGCACATTGCTCCATTGATCTTGATGCGCTCCCTGAAATCTTCCAAATGGGGTGAAGTATACAAGCCTGTTTTATAACCTGCTGCTTGCAAACAAGCAGCCAACATGTGACTGACCGACCCCTTGCCATTGGTACCCGCCACGTGAATGGTTTTGAATGCTTTTTGGGGCTCTCCCAAGGCAGTACACAAAGCCACTGTGTTGTGTAGGTCTTTTTTATAAGCAGCCGCACCCATGCGACTGAACAAAGGCAATTTTTGGAACAAGAAAGCAAGGGTCTCGGAATAATTCATGGCAGGGTTCTCTGCGCAAATATGGGCAAAAAAAACAAGGGTTGTTGCAGGTACGCATCATTCTTCGCCAGCGCTGAAAAGGGCGGCATGGGATGATTTGGACTTTGAAAAATTGGGGCTGTAATAAAAAAACAAGCGCAGGGTATGGTTGCGGTCGTATTGGTAGCCAGTATATTTTTGTTGGAAGACTTGCATGTAGCCAAAATCAAATGCCAGGTCTTTGTTGATTTTTTGGCGAATGCCCAAAAAAATACGGTTTTGGTCCATGGCATTGTAAACGACTTCCTTGCCCATGTGCATCAAAATTTCATCGGCCAAGACCAAGGAAGGGTATTTTGGGTGGGCAAAAACAGGGAGGGTAAAGGAGAGGAGGTAACGAATGCGGTTGGTAAAGCGAAACTGACCAGTGGATACCCCACCAGTTATTTTTTCTTGCCAACGTTGTTCATTGCGCAAGCGATTCAAGACCGATACTTTGCCCCATTTACTGGCATATTGGGCTTGTTGGTAAATCCTGTTTTC
>RDYY01000262.1 GCA_004293505.1 Sphingobacteriia bacterium
GTGGCCCAAGATGTTTATTACAGTGGACCCAACCCAGTGAAGGAATTCTATTTGTCCATTTTATTGGACCGTTCCAAGGGCATGAACGTGATCATGTACAGCACTGAAGGTGGCATGGACATTGAAGAAGTGGCCCACCATACCCCTGAGAAAATTTTCAAAGAATGGGTACATCCTGGGGGCGGATTGCAAGGATTCCAAGCCAGAAAAATTGCTTTTAATTTGGGCCTGAGTGGAGATGCTTTCAAAAATTGTGTAAAGTTTGTCACCAACCTTTACAGCGCCTATGTGGGACTGGATTGTGGCATGTTGGAGATCAATCCTTTGTTCAAAACAGCTGATGAAAAAATCATTGCTGTGGATTGTAAAATGAACATTGACGACAATGCCTTGATGCGCCACGCCGATGTAGCCGCTTTGCGGGACGTAAGCGAAGAAGATCCTACTGAGGTTGAAGCTGGACAATACAACCTCAACTTTGTAAAATTGGATGGCAATGTGGGTTGTATGGTAAATGGTGCTGGCTTGGCCATGGCCACCATGGACATGATCAAATTGAGTGGTGGTGATCCGGCAAATTTCTTGGATGTGGGTGGTACTGCCAATGCCCAAACGGTAGAAGCAGGTTTTCGCATCATCATGAAAGACCCCAACGTAAAAGCCATTCTCATCAATATTTTTGGGGGCATCGTTCGTTGTGACCGGGTGGCTGCTGGCGTTATCGAAGCTTACAACAAACTGGGCAATATAGACATTCCCATCATTGTGCGCTTGCAAGGCACCAATGCTGTTGAAGCCAAAAAATTGATCGATGAAAGCGGACTGAAAGTACAATCAGCTATTCAATTGAGCGAAGCAGCAGCCTTGGTCAAACAAGCTGTTGCCTAACAAAATGTGAATCATTATTACAAGGCCCTGGCGTTACCAGGGCCTTTTTCATGGATGAATGGGCTTGACCCTGGCCAATCCACTGATGGCATAGGCTTTACCTGTTTTGGCATCCAGACAATGAAATCTTTTTCGACGCAAGGGTCCTTTTTGAAAAACCCTGCCATTCTCCAATTGAAAAAAACAACCCTGCTGAAGTGCTGACAAGGGCTGGCCAAACAATGGCACAGCAACATCGTATTGACGCAACACTTGCAAAAGGGCTGTTTCGCCATTGGCCGTTGCTGCGGGTTGGGATTGATAGGTTTCAATGGCGGAGCGAACATCTTCGGGCAGTGTCACCAAGGGCAAAAATGCCAACATCAGGTGGCTGTAACAAGTCTTCCACTCTTTACCGTGGGGCAATACCCGGTGGCCGTATTGCTCAAATGTCAATAAGTGGGCCAGTTCATGCAAAAGGGTCAACAAAAATTCATACGGATTCAAATCGCCATTGACACTGATGCGGTGGTTTTTCCCTGGTGCAGCATGGCGATAATCACCCAAAACCGTTCGCCTTTTTTTGGAAATGGTCAAATGCACCCGGTGTGCTGACAACATATTAGACAAGGGCAAAAAAGCACCTGGCGGCAAAAAATGATCTAAAGCTTGTAAAGGGTGTTCCGCTTTAGACATGGGGAGCAACAGGCTTGATGCGCATGGCCATCCTTGTTTCTACCGCTGTGTAACAGAGGTACAAAAACATGGCTGTTAAAACGCTTTTTTCGTTTTTGGCAGGACCAGCCAAATACAAATAAAGAAAAACCGCCCCACCCAAAACAAAAAGCTTCAACACCACTGAACCCAA
>RDYY01000263.1 GCA_004293505.1 Sphingobacteriia bacterium
TTTTCCGCTGTTTTCAGATGAAGAAAGAAAAGTGGTCGGGACAGCGTACAAGCAAGAGAGCCGCGAGAAAGCCATCAAGTGGGGACTTCAATATTTTGGTCCCAAGCTCTTGCCCATGGTGGAGGCGGCAGAAAAATTGGCTGCCGAAAAAAACCATCCCAAAACCTTGTTGGTACATTGTTGGCGGGGTGGGATGCGCAGTGCCGCTGTTGCCTGGTTGTTGGACCTTTATGGGTTTCGTATCTTTCTGTTGAAAGGAGGATACAAAGCTTACCGCCAGTGGGTCTTGCAGACCTTGGCCCAGCCCTTTCCCTTGCATTTGGTGGGCGGATACACCGGCAGTGGAAAGACCGAATTGCTGCAAGCCCTTAAAGCCAAAGGGGCGGCCGTATTGGACTTGGAAGCCTTGGCCGCACACAAGGGATCAGCTTTTGGAAAATTGGGCATGCCCCCCACACCCAGCCAAGAATTTTTTGAAAACCAATTGGCACAGGAGCTGGTTGCCTTGCAAGAAAAATTACCTGCCCTTTCATGGCCAGTTGTTTTTGTAGAAGACGAGAGCCAACGCATAGGTGAAATAAATATTCCTGCTCCTTTTTACCAACAGATGCGACAAGCCCCCATGGTGTTTTTGGACATTCCTTTTGCAGCACGCTTGGAACACATTTTGGCCGGCTATGGAAAATTTGAGACCGAGAAATTATTGAATGCCATAGTTCGCATCCAAAAGCGCCTGGGTGGATTGGAAACCAAAAATGCTGTGCAGTGCTTGTTGGAAAAAGACTTGCAAGGATGCTTCAGCATTTTGTTGACCTATTACGACAAGTATTATTTGATGGGAAAAAACAAAAGGCCCAACCCCGATCAACAAGTGCAACACTTGTCTTTGCCCGCAGTGAACCCCACCACCAATGCTAGGCAATTGTTGCAAGCCATTGGCGAAAACCCAGGAAGGCCAAAACACCCATGATGGCCGCCACAGCCCATCCTGCACCCAACAGCCATACCGGATAGCGTAAATCCATTTTTTGGTGTAATGTTTTAAGGCTCAACAACAAGAGCACCAAGGCAAAGGGCAAGACCAATCCATTCAAAGCCCCCACGGTCACCAAAACCTTGACCGGCTGCCCTATGCCCACAAACACCAGGGCAGAAAACAGCACAAATCCTGCCGTGATGGGTTTCTCCTGGCGGACAAAAATGGGATGAAGGGGTTTTAAAAAACTGAGCGAAGTATAAGCTGCACCCACCACAGAAGTGATGCCAGCACACCACATGACCACGCCAAAAAATTTCTCTCCCCATGGACCAGCAGCGGCCCGAAACACAGCTGCGGCGGGGTTTTGGTTGCCCAAGGCCATTCCTTTGTGCACCACACCCAAGACTGCCAAAAATAAAAATATTCTCATGGTGGCCGTGACCCCAATGCCCAAACCCGCACTGCAGTTTACTGCTGGCACCTGTTCAGGACCCTTGATGCCTGCATCCAACAGTCGGTGCCCACCTGCAAAACTGATGTAGCCCCCCACGGTTCCGCCCACCAAGGTCAAGATGGCAAAGGCATTGAACTGATCGGGTAAAAAACTTTTTTGTACCGCCAAGGTCAAGGGTGGATCGGCTTTCACCACCATCCACAAAGTCAGCAACACCATGGCGGCGCCCAAAATGCGCGTGAGCCCATCCATCCAACGGCCCACATCTTTTTGGTAAAAAAGCAAAATGGCCAAAAC
>RDYY01000264.1 GCA_004293505.1 Sphingobacteriia bacterium
GCTGCAATGGCAGCGGTTTCAGAAGGACGGTGCAAATATTTTTCATCGGCATTGGAACCCGTCAGGGTGGCCACTGCTTCAAAATGAATGTGCTTGCTCAGTTCTGGGTTTTTCTCGTCCAACTTACGACCCTTGGCATATTGCTTAGAGAAAGCCACGGGCGTCAACCAAGTGCCGAGGAAATCAGCACCCAAGCTGACAATGGATTTGGCTTTGTCAAAGTGATAAGCAGGAATGGCGCGGTTGCCAAAGCTGGCCTCGTTGGCGGCCAACATGCCACTTTGTGATATGGCATCGTAGGTCACGTGTTTGGACCCAGGATATTTGGCCAAAAACTGTCCCACCAAGGCTTTGGTGGAAGGAGAAGTAATGGTAGAAGTAAGGATAACAACGGCTCCGCTCAAAGAAGCGGCAATGGCTTTGTCGGCAGCTTCAAAAGTCACTTCCTTGCCATCGATGGTGGGGTAGCGCAAACGGGCTGTATCGTAAAGGTCCAACACGGAAGCCTGCACACGGGCCGAGGTTCCGCCTTGGGTCAAGGGGCTCAGGTCATTGCCCTCAATTTTAATGGGGCGACCATCCCGCACTTTGGCCAAGACACTTATCGCATCGCCATCAGATACATAGGTAGTAGCATAGTATTTTGCAATACCGGGCACCACGTCTTCGGGCTTGTTGGCAAAGGGAATGGCTTTCTTAACGGGCATTTCACAACTGGCCGCAGCGGCGGCAGCAGCCGTGCTAAAACCCAGGTATTTCAAGAAGTCTCGACGGGGCGCTTTGGCTTCTAAGAAACTTTTGCTCTCGTCTTCTACCATTGGCAGTTCCTGGCTGAATTCATCCTGTACAGCCTTGTTGAAAGCTTCGGACTGATTCCGCTCACCAAAACTTTGCCAGTGCTTTTTTTGCTCCATAATACAACCTTCCTCCGTTGTGGTCCAGAGGACTATTTAAAACATGAATAATAAGGTGTAAGAACTTTGCAACCCTTGCGGGCTGCGGTTTGTAGCGGTTAGTAGTGACATTTCTGGCACTCGGTTCCACCAATTTTTTCTACGGTAATGCCCTTGGTACTGTCCAGCTTTCCGCTCTTCAGGTCGTTGTGGTATTTTTCGTAGATGCTGTAAAATCCGTTGTCTTTGAACTGTACTTTGGTTTCGCGGTGACAGTTCACACACCAGCCCATGCTGAGGTCTGAAAACTGTTTTACTTCGCCCATTTTCTGGATTTCACCATGACAAGTTTGACAAGCCACTTTACCAGCAGTTACGTGTTGAGAGTGGTTGAAATAAACGTGGTCGGGCAGGTTGTGGATGCGCACCCATTCGATGGGCTTTGCTTTGGTGGCATCCCAAGGTGTTCCCTCGGTAAAGCCTGCATACTTGTACAGTTTTTTGATTTCAGCGGTTCCGTCTACCTCAACACCCGCTTCGTTGTAAAGCTTGTCACCCTTGTACTCATTGATGGCCATGTGACAGTTCATACAAACATTCACTGAAGGAATGGTGGCCTGTTTGCCTTGGGCTGCACCCGTATGGCAATATTGACAGTTGATTTGGTTGGTACCCGCGTGCACAGCGTGGGAATAGTAAATGGGCTGTTCGGGTTGGTAGTCTTGGCTGCGACCCAATGCCATGGCGCCTTTTGATGTGAGGTAACCGCCTACCACAAAGAGGACAACCGTTACCATGGCGATATAAGCTTTGTTTTTCCAGAAAGGAACAGGCTC
>RDYY01000304.1 GCA_004293505.1 Sphingobacteriia bacterium
AGTTATTTCCGCGAAACCATGTTCAATAATTTATTGGCCGATTTGGGTTACACGGTGGTGGACATTGATTACCGTGCCAGCAGTGGCTATGGCCGCGACTGGCGCACGGGAATTTACCGCCACATGGGTGGAAAGGATTTGACCGACCATGTGGATGTGGCCGATTGGTTGGTGAAAACCAAGGGCATTGATGCTGCGCGCATTGGTATTTATGGCGGCAGCTATGGCGGATTCATTACCCTCATGGGATTGTTTACCACACCCGATGTGTTCAAAGCCGGTGCCGCCCTGCGTCCTGTTACCGACTGGGCCCATTACAACCGGCCAACATTTTGAACGAACCCGTGCAAGACAGCATTGCTTATGCGCGCTCCTCTCCCATTAATTTTGCTGCCGGCCTCAAAAACCATTTGTTGATTTGTCATGGCATGGTGGATGTGAATGTGCATTTTCAAGACGTGGTGCGCTTGCAGCAAAAATTAATTGAATTGGGCAAGGACCAATGGGAGCTGGCCGCCTATCCCATGGAAGACCATGGCTTTGTTGAACCCAGCAGTTGGACCGATGAATACAAGCGTATTTTGAAACTGTTTCAAGAGCGGTTGAAAAAATAAATTGTTAGCACAACATACAATTCCATCAATGGCCCACCCAATGCCCCTGCGCATGAAAAAAAATATCCAGCTGATTGTTTATACGGGCTTGATCATGTTTCTACCCTTTGTGCTCAAGGGACAGGGGACAGCTGAAAAATATGTGGACAGCTTAAAACAGGCACTCCAAAAAGCACCCAACGATTCTGTGCAATACAGCACATTGCACAGAATGTATAGTTACTATGAAGAAAAGCAAAAGGATTCGGCTTTGGCCATCGCCCAAGAGATGTACAAATTGTCCAGCCGCAACAATCAGCAGCTATCCAAAATAATCAATTTGGGCATGATGGGATACCAGCAAATGGGTTTGGGCGACTATTCTTCTTCGTTGAAAAATTTGTTGAAGGCCTTAGAATGGAGTGAGTCGACCACAGTAAAGCAAAAAAACACCTGGTCGATTGAATCAGGAACCCGTGCAACTACTTTTCCCAAAGGCACAGAAGCAAAGGTGGTAGAATCACAGATCAACCATATTTTGGGCAACCTATTGTTCAATACAGGCAATTTGCAGCAGGCAAAACCCTTTTTTAGAAAAGCCAGAAATATTGGAAAAGAAACAGGCTACATCTTTCGATTGGGCATGGCCAGTATGAACTTGGGTAGGTGTTTATTGATTGAAAACAAACTAGATTCTGCATTGAACTTACTGCAAGTGTCAGACTCCATTGCACAAATCAGCCCCTCCAGTAGGTATCTGGCACACATTAATACCTATCTAGGGGATATTTCGCAAAAAAAGGGGGATCAAAAAAAAGCCAGTCAATACTACCATCTCGCCATATACAATGGCATCAAGTCCCAAAATTTCAATGGCTTGGCCCAGGCCTATATTGCTGTGTCACAGTTTTTTTTGTTGAACAAAAATTCCGATTCGTGCATATTTTATGCGCAAAAATGCTTGGAGGTTATCCAGGACTTGGGCAAATCCTTTTCCTTGATTTATGTGAACAAAGGCAATGTGTACCAAAATATTTATGAAAGCTATTTGATGGCCCACCAAAAAGACAGTGCCGCCAAATACCGCATCATTGCCTTGGAACAAAAAGACAGCATCAACAAAGTAAGGATCAAAACCCTGATTGATTTTCAACAGACTTTGTTTGAAAACCAATTGCGCTTGCAAAAACTGGAAAAGGATAAAATTGTTGGTGAGAACAGGAACAGAACAACCCTTTTTGTTGCAGGAATTGTTTTGGTGGCAGTTGTTAGTTTATTGCTCTATCGCAACAACCGCATCAAGGCCAAAGACAATGTGATCTTGCAAAACACACTCAACGAGC
>RDYY01000305.1 GCA_004293505.1 Sphingobacteriia bacterium
GACATGCCAGTGGTCATTTCCTTGTTGAATTCCTTTACCGGCGTAGCAGCTGCTTGTGGTGGATTTCTTTATCAAAACCAAGTGATGTTAACCGGTGGCATTTTGGTAGGAGCAGCGGGTACTTTGTTGACCATTTTGATGTGCAAGGCCATGAACCGCAGTCTCTTGAATGTTTTGATTGGCTCTTTTGGCGGAGGAACCAGTTCCAGCGGTGCCGGCGGGGAGCAAGGGGCGTACAAAGAAATGACCATTTCGGATGCGGCCGTTTGCATGGCATATGCCAACAGGGTCATGATTGTGCCCGGATATGGCTTGGCCGTGGCCCAAGCCCAGCACAGTTGTCATGAGTTAGAAAAACTATTGGAGGAAAAAGGAGTAGAAGTAAAATATGCTATTCATCCTGTGGCAGGCCGCATGCCAGGACACATGAATGTTTTGTTGGCCGAGGCCGATGTAAACTATGACCAATTATTAGAAATGGAAGACGCCAATGCGCAGTTTCCCACAACCGATGTGGTCCTGGTTTTGGGTGCCAATGATGTGGTCAATCCTGCAGCCAAAACCGACCCCGGATCACCCATTTATGGCATGCCCATTTTAGAAGTGGAAACTGCCAAAACAGTCATCGTTAACAAGCGCAGCATGAAGCCCGGATATGCAGGCATAGAAAATGCTTTGTTTTTTCAACCCAAAACAGCCATGTTGTTTGGAGATGCCAAAGCTGCCCTCCAAAAATTGGTGGCAGAATTGAAAACCATTTGATGTGAACAGGGATTTGCCTGCGGCACTTTTACAAGACCTACACGAAGTGCCAGGATTTGACCCCAAGGCTTTTGAAGCTGTTCATGCCCAAAGTCAAGCTCCTGCTTCGCTTCGCCTGCATCCTGTAAAACCGTCCTGTACATTTGATCAGTTGGGAGAACCCATTCCTTGGTGCCCATCTGGGCGGTATTTGCCCGAGCGGCCCAGTTATGTTTTTGATCCTGCCTGGCATGCGGGGGCATACTATGTACAAGAAGCCAGCAGCATGTTTCTGTGGCAAGCTTTGTCCCAAACTGTAGGAAGCCATACCAGTGAGAAATGGGTGCTGGACCTTTGCGCAGCCCCTGGGGGGAAATCTACTTTGTTGCAAAGTTTTTTCTTGGATGGCATGGTGGTGTCCAACGAAATCATCAAGTCACGCACAGCCATTTTGGCGGAGAACAGCACCAAATGGGGGATGGGCAATGATGTCATTACCCAAAATGATCCAGCTGATTTTGCTGCTTTGCCCCATTTTTTTGATGTCTTGGTCATTGACGCACCCTGCAGTGGAAGTGGCCTATTTAGGCGTGACCCTCAGGCCATTGACGAATGGAGTCCTGCACAAGTTTTGGTTTGTGCCCAACGGCAAGAAAAAATTTTAGCGGCTGCCTTGCCTTGCTTGAAACCGGGCGGGGTGTTAATATATTCTACTTGTTCCTATTCACTCGCAGAAAACGAGGCCTTGGCGGACTACTTGGCCCTGGAGCAGGGGCTTGTGTCATTGACCCTACAAACTGACCCTTCTTGGAATATAGTAGAGACATCAGCACCGCGCAGCGGCGCAAAAGGATATCGTTTTTATCCGCACCGCTTGCGGGGAGAAGGATTTTATTTGTCTGTTTTTCAAAAAATGGGCGAGGCCGAACCTTATGAAGGCAAGTCAAGTACACCGGTTCTGCCTACCAAAAAATGGTTGGAT
>RDYY01000306.1 GCA_004293505.1 Sphingobacteriia bacterium
CTTTTCGCTTATGTTCGCAGACATTAAAATGGGTGAACGTGAGACTAAAATCATTAGAAATCAAAGGATTTAAAAGCTTTGCTGACAAAACCGTGGTCAGTTTTGATGAAGGGATAACCGGCATCATTGGACCCAATGGCTGTGGCAAGAGCAACATCATAGACAGCATTCGTTGGGTAATCGGTGAGCAAAAAATCTCGGCCCTGCGCAGCGAAAACTTAGAAGCTTTGGTGTTCAATGGCAGCAAGACCAGGAGTGCCAGCGGCTTGGCCGAAGTAAGCTTGACTTTTGAAAATACCAAAAACCTCTTGCCCACCGAATTCAGTACCGTCACGGTGACCCGTCGTTTTTACAAAAATGGGGAGAGCGAATACCGACTCAACGATGTCACCTGTCGCCTGAAAGACATCCACAACCTGTTCTTGGATACAGGCGTCAGCACAGACAGTTATGCCATCATTGAATTGGGCATGGTAGACGATATCATCAAAGACAAAGAGAACAGCCGCCGCCGCATGTTGGAGCAAGCCGCCGGCATAACCATTTACAAAACACGCAAGAAAGAAGCCAAGAACAAACTGGATGCCACCGAGCAAGATTTGGCCCGGATTGAGGACCTTTTGTTTGAAATCAACAACCAACTCAAAACCTTAGAAAGCCAAGCCAAGAAGGCCGAGAAGTATTACGAGATCAAAAAGGAATACAAAGAAGTGGCCGTAGAATTGGCCAAAGCGGCTTTGGAAGGCTTCAATATCGGCTACAAGGAACTCACCGAGCAACAAGAAACCGAGCAGGACAAAAAACTGCAACTGGAAGCTGAAATTGCTACCGCTGAAGCGGCCATGGAGCAAGAGAAATTGGATTTCATTACCCAAGAACGCGCCCTTCAAAGCCGCCAACAAGGATTCAATGAATTGGTGCAACAGTTTCGCAGCCGGGAAAACGACAAGAGCTTGGCCACCCAAAAGCTCCAATACCTCCGCGAAAAAGAAAGCGGCTTGAAGAACTTTTTGGAAACAGCCGAAGGCCAACTGAAAACCATTGGGGATTCCATTGAATACTCTTTGTTGCAAGTGGGCGAAGAAGAAGCCAATTTGGTGGTGTTGCAAGAAAGGGTAGGAGAAGCCCAGTTGGAAGTAGAAGCCAAGCGCCAAATTTTTGATGACAAACGCAGCGGGGTAGACCAAATTCGCCAACAATACCAACAGTTTCAACGCAGCCAATTTGAGGCAGAGAAGAAAGTGGCAGTGGCCGATACCTCCATCCAAAACCTGCAAAGGGCCCAATGGCAGTTGACCGAAGAAGGCCAGCACCGCCAAGCCCAAATGGTCCAGTGGCAAACCGAGCTCACTGGCAAAGAAGCAGACTTGGAAGAAAAGCGGGCCCATTTATTGGACTTGCAAGAAATCCATGAAAAAACCAAGCACTTGATTTTTGAGACCCAGGCACAGCTGGAACAGTTGAGACAGGAATTGGCCGAAGAGAACCGCAAGCTGGATGCCAAACGCAATGAATACAATTTGCTCAAGAGCTTGATCGACTCCATGGAAGGCTATCCAGAAAGCATCAAATTCTTGCACAAGAACCCCGATTGGAATACCGGAGCCCCCATTTTGTCCGACATCATTTACGTGCAAGAAGCCTACCGAGCTGCTGTGGAAAATGTGTTGGAGCCTTATTTGAACTACTATGTGGTCAATGACCTAAAAGAAGG
>RDYY01000307.1 GCA_004293505.1 Sphingobacteriia bacterium
GGCAAAGCCGAATTGGATGATCCCAAGTTCAAAGATGTCTTGACCCTTTATGCCATCAAGACTTTGGACAATGGCCAAGCCGAATTAGAAGGTGACCACATTGCTTCTGCTGGTCAGGATTATGACGAGCGCGGCCGTGTGGCCATCAAGATGAACATGGACAAAGTGGGCTCCAATATTTGGGCCAAGATGACCACCCGCAACGTGGGCAAACCTTTGGCCATTGTCTTGGATAATTTTGTTTACTCTGCCCCCAATGTAAACGATCCCATTACTACGGGTAATTCTCAAATTTCTGGTAGCTATTCCATCAAAGAAGCCAAAGACTTGTCCGAAATTTTGGAAAGTGGTAAGCTCCCCGCTCCCGCCAAAATTGTACAAGAGCAACAAGTAGGACCCACATTGGGCAAGGAATCCATCAAGGGCGGCATGCTCTCTTTTGGTATTGCCTTTGTGGTCATTTTTGGCTTGATGTTGCTCTACTACAACACAGGTGGTTGGGTAGCCAACATTGCTTTGATCCTCAACTTGCTGTTCACCATTGGTGTACTCAGCGCTTTGGGCTTTACTTTAACAGCACCGGGTATTGCCGGTTTGGTCTTGACCATCGGCATGGCCGTGGATACCAACGTAATCATCTTTGAGCGCATCAAAGAAGAACTGACCCGTGGCAAAAGCTATTCTGTGGCTGTGGCCGATGGCTACCGCCGTTCCTTGGCCCCCGTTTTGGATGCCCACGTTACCACGCTCTTGACCGCCATCATTTTGGCCAGCTTTGGTCTGGGTCCTGTACTGGGCTTTGCCACTACCCAAATCATTGGTATCCTCCTCTCCCTTTTCTGTGGTATCCTGGTGTCTCGTTTGATCACCGATATCTATACCAACAAGAACCGTCACTTTGAATATTTTACCGGTATTTCTCGCCGCATTTTCAAGCACGCCAGCTTCAAGTTCATCGAGTACCGCAAATATGCTTATGTGTTGTCAGCGGTTATCTTGGTCTTGGGTATTGCTTCTATTTACAATGGCTTTGACGAAGGCGTAGAATTTGCTGGAGGTCGTTCTTATACCATCAAATTTGACAAGCCTGTTAATGCCGATGAAATCCGCAACGAACTCAAAACCACATTTGGCGAAGCGCCTGTGGTAAAAACAGTGGATACCCGCAACCAAGTCAACATCACCACTTCTTATAAAATCAACGAGAAGGGTGCCAACATTGATTCCTTGGTAGAGAAAATGTTGTACACTGGTTTGCAGTCTCACCTGCCTGCTGGTACTTCTTTCAACAGCTTTGAAACCCAATACAAGCAAAGTTCACAAACCGTTTTGCCTTCTATTTCTGATGACCTGAAAACAGGGGCACAAAAAGCAACGGTATTTGCCATGATCGTGATTTGTTTGTACATCTTTATTCGTTTCCGCGATTGGCGTTATTCTTTGGGTACCATTGTGGCTTTGTTGCACGACGTTTTTGTGACCTTGATTGTGTTCAGCTTCTTGCGCAAAGTGGTTCCCTTCCCCTTGGAAATTGACCAACACTTTATTGCAGCTGTCTTGACCGTGATTGGTTTCTCCATGAACGATACCGTGATTGTTTATGACAGGATCCGTGAAGATTCTCGTTTGATGACTGGAGCCGACAACGCTTCCATCATCAACCGTGCCATCAACGAAACCCTGAGCCGTACCATCATGACTTCTCTCAC
>RDYY01000308.1 GCA_004293505.1 Sphingobacteriia bacterium
GTCCAACAACAGAATCTTGCGTTGACCCAAAACAGGAGATTGCACCATGCGCAATGCCAAACTGAGTCCTGCTGCCCCGGCACCAGCAATGATGAAATCGTGGGGCGCTTTCACCCTATACTGCTTTTAATTTTTCGTCGCGGCGAATTTTGTCCCAATATTTTTTGGCGACCACCAACATGCCAAAACTTTCACCGTGTTCTTTGTGCAAATGTTTGTGGTGCATTTTGTGGGCCCAGCGAATGGCACGGATGTAGCGGTTGTTGCTGCGGGTGAACAATTTGATGCGTTGGTGAATGATGACTTCGTGCACCAAAAAATAAGCAAACCCATAGAGGGCAATCCCGGCTCCAATGGCCACCGAATAATAGTTTTGGGCCATGCTGCCCAACATGATGCAGAGCCAGCTGGGGATGGCAAAAATGACAAAGAAAGCATCGTTTTTTTCAAAAAAACCCGGGCCTTTTTGGTGGTGGTCTTCGTGCAAATACCACAAGAAACCGTGCATGACATAACGATGGGTCAACCAGGTAATGCCTTCCATGGCCACAAAAACGCCCAAACAAACCAATAGGTAGATCATGGTAAAAATATCCGCAGGGTGATGAAAAATATGCTCTCTATCAACAACAAATGTAGGGCAAAAGGGTTGGCGGGATGGCGCTTCCATTTGCGCGACACATAAACCAATACCAAGGAAACCAAGAACCAACAGATATAATTGTAAAAAGGGATGGCGCCGTTGCTCCACTGCCAGAAACCCAATTTCATGGCCACGGGTTCTAAGATCCAATCAAAAAATGTGGCCAACAAAGCCGCGTCAATCAATTGTGCCGCCGCCACCCAATGGGGTTGATCGGTCTCGTTTTCTGCGCCAGGCATTTGAGACAGGGCCCAGGCCGAGAAGCGGTGCGAGACCGAAAGGGCCATGCTGACCGTGACCCACCAATTGATGCCAATCAACCAAGGCACCCCCAAAAAGCGAGGGCCCAGGACAGCACCGTATTGGTATTGGCCAAATAAAAATCCAGTGTTCACACCAATGACTTCAACCCCAAATCCCACCGCAAAACAAAGGACCAAAAAAGCCCATTCTTTTTTCCAAGGTTTGGGCTGGTTCCAAAAGAGCAGCACAGCCATGAGCAAAAGGGTCAAGGGAGTGTGCGCAATGAACCAGGCGGCGTAAGGGCTGTACAAAATACCGATGGCACCAGATACGTGAAAAAGCAGGGCCAAGAAAACAGCTATTTGTAAGGGCGTGAATCGCATGCGCAAGGGTTCAAAGTGAAGGCGAAGGAATAGACTGGGCCATGATGCGGGCAGAACTCAAACAAAGGGGTATGCCACCACCGGGATGCACCGATCCCCCCACAAAATACAACCCTTTGGGCGAAGGGGCTTGATTGGGGTGGCGCAAAAAAGCAGCCATGCGGTTGTTGGAACTGGTGCCATACAAAGAACCGCTGTGGGAAAGGGTTTTGTGGGCAATACCGGCTGGGGTTAAAATGGCTTCTTCTTCTATGAAAGGCGCCAGGTCTTCGCCCAATTGGGTTTGTAATTTCTCCAAGATCAAGGCCCTGTAGGCGGGTACCAGCGCCTCCCAATCCTGTCCTTGGTGGGCGGGTGCATTGACCATCACAAACCAGTTTTCTTTGCCGATGGGGGCAGCCAAACCGGGTTCGCATTTGCTGGTGATGTTGATGTAAACC
>RDYY01000309.1 GCA_004293505.1 Sphingobacteriia bacterium
ATCATTTTGTCAGAAGACCGAAAACTGCGGGCCATCATTTTCAGCAAAAACAGCTTGGACATCAGTGGGGCCAATTTTGGTCGCCGCAACCGACAAGGCATCAGCATTTCTTACCGCAAAGACTTTGAAAAGTGGTTTGCCAACAAAGAAAAAGACATCACCCTTCCTCCTCCCCCAGCAAAGCAAAACTAAGGTTGGGCCAACAAGGCTGAGGGCGGTACTTGCACACAGTTTTTGAGCCGGTACACATAAAAATACCGAACAGTTTTTCCCCCTCTTTCTTGGGTCCACACCAGGGGCTTCTCCAGGGTTTTAAAATAGGGACCAAAAATGCTTGTTGGGTCCATGGGCAAATTGGACGGCACAATGGCATAAGCATCTTGCCCCAACACCAAGGGAGGAAGATCCAGGTTGAGCCAGGCAAATTGGTGCAAATCGGTCAGTGCCCCTATCCCTACCAAATCCATGCCCACGGGCCTGGCCACATAAAAAGCCAAGTGGCCGCCCGGAAACCATTTGTGGGTCAAGAGAACAGCGTTCTTGCCCATGGTGCCGCTGGATTGGTCGGCTGCCACCAATTGACCAAATTGTTGGCCCAGATCGGCCCAACCCGATAAGTCCAAACTGGGACAATATTCCCCATAATTGTTTTTTTCTTGGCTCCCAAAGTTGCGCGGGGCATTTTGCACCAGCGCGATGCCCAAGGCCAAGACCACCACCACAAAGCCCAAGGCCCAGCGGAAATACAGGGGAAAAATGAAGCGGCGAAATCCTTGGCTTTTTTGTGCCCATGCTTGGGCCGCCACTATGTACAGGGGAAGGAAGCCCGGGCCACTCCAATGGGGCAAAGTAGGGTTGCGCAAAGCAATGCCCCAGAACAAAGCAATCAAGGGCAATCCCAAACAAAACAAAAAGGAAAAGACTTCTTTTTGGTCATGGGTTTTGTATTGGCGAATGGCTTGCACCAAACCCATTATAACGGCGATGTAGACCAAAGGATTTTGGTAGGCAAACTCACCCAATACTTCTTGTAAAAAAGCCGTCCATTGTAGCCCATCATGGTCAATCCTGTCGGCATGAAAACGATAAGTGATGAAATCAAATTGAACATTCCACCACAAAATGGGCAAGAGAAAAACCAAAGTGGTCAAGCCGCCCAAGTAAATTCCTTTTTGTAAAAAAACCTTGGGACGGTTCAGCAACAAAAAAAGGCCAAAGCCACCCCACAAAAAAAGGCCATGGATTTTGCACAAAGCTGCCAACCCTATCAAAGCGCCCAGGCTCAACCAGATCCAAGCTTTTTGCTCCAACTGCGGGTAACGCACCAAGTGGGCCATGGCCAACAAAGCTGCCAGGTAAAATGGCAACTGAATGGAATCGGGCAAGATAAAAAAGCCCGCTATCCAACCCGCATACACAGATGCGTTGTAGAGCAAAGCCGCATACCAACCTGTTTGCTCACTAAAAAGCAATTTGCCCAAGCGAAAAACCAAGAAGGTGCTGACCGCACAACACAGGATGGCACCCAGTCGCAAGCTAAATGTATTGACCCACCAACCCTTTAGGGTAGTGAGCAAAATCAATGCAGCGATGCCTGGCGGGTGGTCAAAATAATTGGCCGCAGGCCGGACCGCATAGGTCCAATAATACACTTCATCATTGCCCAATTCCAACCACGGTGCTGCCAAGCATTTCAGCAAGGTCATG
>RDYY01000310.1 GCA_004293505.1 Sphingobacteriia bacterium
AAAGAATGTACCAACAATAGAAAGAATGATACCAATACCGGCAATCAACATGGGGAGCAAGATGGGAGAGAGGCCACCAAATTGGTCCACCAATTGGGCGCCATTGGGTCCAGTTACTTCTTGGCCCAATACCATGGTAGCCAATACAGTAGCTACATAAGAGCCAAACAAATCGGCACCCATACCGGCAACGTCACCTACGTTGTCACCAACGTTATCGGCAATGGTAGCGGGGTTGCGGGGATCGTCTTCAGGAATACCGGCTTCTACTTTACCCACCAGGTCAGCACCTACGTCGGCAGCTTTGGTATAGATACCACCACCTACGCGGGCAAAAAGGGCAATGCTTTCAGCACCCAAACTAAATCCAGTCAACACTTCAATGGTGCGCAACATGCCTTCGGCATCACCGGTAGGGGCAAAATATTGTTTCAAGATCAGGTAGAGTCCACCCAGTCCCAAAACGGCCAGGCCAGATACGCCCAAGCCCATCACAGAACCACCGGTGAAAGAAACGTTCAAGGCTTTGGCCAAGCTGGTCTTGGCAGCTTCGGCTGTGCGCACATTGGCCTTGGTGGCTACTTTCATGCCAATGTATCCGGCCGTAGCACTGAACACAGCACCAATCACAAAAGCAATGGCAATGCTCCAGTGGCTAGAGGGGTTGCTCTGTGCCATGAAGCCCAACAAAAGGGCAACGACTACTACAAAGTATCCCAGGATTTTCCATTCGGCTTTCAAGAAAGCCATGGCGCCCTCGGCGATATAATTGCTGATTTCTTGCATCCGGGCATTTCCCGAAGGCTGGCGAGAAACCCATCCGTATTTCAGGAAGGTGTAAATCAATCCGAGCAGGCCCATTGCCGGCACGGCATAAAACAGTACTTGGTTCATAAGCGGTTAAGTGTCAATTAGTAAAAAATTAACAGGTTGGCAAAAATAGGGGTAAAAGCGTTAGGGAAGGTCAAACGGAAAAGCAGGTTTTTTATTATTCGGCGGGCTCGCTGGTATCGGCCAAGGCATTGAAAACAATGCCCATGTTGCCGGCGCGCCAAATATTGGGATTGAACTTGTTGCCCAATACTATTATGGTGGCGGTATCGTTGATCAGGCGGCGAAAAGCGGCATTGTTGCCGTGCCACCAACCGTTGTGGTACACTACTTTGGGGGCGTTGGGGTCTACCATCAGGTGCCAGCCATAGCCATAATTGCGCACCCCGCCGTGTTCGTGGCTTTGGGGTTCAAAGGATTGTTCCAGGGTCTCCAGGCTCACATAAGTGCCTTGGTACAAAGCCCGGTCCCACTTGAGCAGGTCCCGAACGGTGGAGTAGACGTTCTTGTCGCCATACACTGCGTCCAGCTTCTCCAAAGGGTAGGGGCGCTTGTTGTATTGGTAAGATGGCACATATCGGGCCGTATCGGCCAGCGAAAAAACATAACTGTCTTCCATGCCCAAGGGCCCAAACAAATTCTCTTTTAAATATTGGGGAAAGCTTTGACCCGTTACGCGCTCTACCACCAGGGCCAAGAGGGCATAATTGGTGTTGCAATAACTGTAGCGGCGATCGGGATTGGCTTCCACACTGGGTTTGTGCTGGATATAATAATTCAGCACGTCTTCGTTGGTGCTCATGCCCGTGACCGAGATAGGGTCCTTGACATAAACGGTGTGCTTGACCCATCGGCCCTTGCGGTTCTTTTTCTTGG
>RDYY01000311.1 GCA_004293505.1 Sphingobacteriia bacterium
TGCGGACCGGCTCAACCCCGGTTTTGCAAATAAGCTTGTAAAGTGTTTTTGAGCAAACCCGCAATGGTCATGAGCCCTACCCCACCTGGTACAGGCGTGATGGCACCGGCTATGGCGGACACCTGGGCGTAGTCTACATCGCCCTTGATGCGAAAACCTTTGGCCGCAGTAGCATCTTCTACCCTGGTAATGCCCACGTCAATGACCACTGCACCGGGTTTTACCATGTCGGCCGTTACATAACCCGGTCGGCCCAAGGCAGCCACCAAAATATCGGCTTCTGCTGCCAAGGCTTTGAGGTTTTGGGTATGGGAATGGCAAAGCGTGACGGTGCAATTGCCCTGGGCAATGGCACTGCTGAGCAAGATGCTCATGGGGCGGCCCACAATGTTGCTGCGGCCAATGACCACGGCGTGTTTGCCCTTGGTGGGTACTTGAAAATGATCCAACAACAATAAAATGCCATAGGGCGTTGCTGGAATAAAAGTGGGCAAGCCTTGCACCAAGCGTCCCACATTAGAAGGGTGAAAACCATCCACGTCTTTGCGGGGATCAATGGCTTCAATGACTTTGTTTTCGGCAATGTGGGCAGGCAGGGGAAGTTGTACCAAAATACCATCAATGTCGGGGTCTTGGTTCAGCTCTTGGATTTTGGCCAACAATTCAGTTTCGCTGCAGTCTTGGGGCAGGCGCAAGAGGGTGGATCGAAAACCCGTCTCGGCACAGTTTTTTACTTTGCTGGCCACATAAGTTTCACTGGCCCCATTGTTGCCCACCAAAATGGCTGCCAAATGAGGGCTGGGTTTGCCTTGGGCCGTTATGGCCGCTGTTTGTTCTTGCAGTTGGTTTTTAACCGCTTGGGCAGCGATTTTGCCGTCTAATACCATCATGGGCGCGAAGGTATTCTAAAATTGGGAGCCCCTTGAGGGGTTTTGTGGAAGCAAAATTTTTTCAAAAATTCCAATTGATTGAATATCAATGCTTTTAATATTCCTAAAAGTTGTAAATAAGCGACAATTACAACATATGTTAAAAAATATTTAACATTTTTTAACCCAGAGTTTTTAGTTTGTGGGGGCAAACCTTTTCTAACCAAAACCTACAGCATGAAACAAGTTTACTTGTTCCTCCTTTGCTTGTTGTTGGGCACCAGCTCGGCTTGGGCCCAGAAAACAACCTTCAAGGGAAAACTCAGCGACAACAAAGGGAATCCCCTGGTAGCCGCTACTGTTCGGGAAAAAGGCACCAACAATGCCACCAAAACCGACGACAAAGGCAATTACAGTTTATCGGCCGATGCCAAGGCTATTTTACAAATCTCGGCCATTGGCTATGGCAGCAAAGAAGTGCCAGCCGCCAGCGCGGGTGATGTTTTTTTGACCGAGTCGGTGGACAACCTGAATGAAGTGGTGGTGACCGCTTTGGGTTTCAAGCGCGAGAAAAAAGCACTGGGTTATGCCGTGCAAGAAGTAAAAGGGGAGAACCTGACCGTGGCCAAGTCCATTGACGTGAGTTCCTCCATTGTGGGCAAGGTAGCCGGTGTGCAACTGGTGGGATCACCCAGTTCTACTTTTGACAATGCCAATATCTTGATCCGTGGGGTAACCGGTCTGGGACCTGTGGCCCCTATTTTTGTGGTAGATGGAACCATCACTGACCAATCGGCTGTGTTGATGGACAACGTAGAAAACCTTTCTGTACTGAAA
>RDYY01000312.1 GCA_004293505.1 Sphingobacteriia bacterium
GGGAATCTTGTCATCTGGCTTGTATTTAGAAAAATCGATGTTGCGGGCATAATAAATGGCACTCAACACATCTTGCACACAGGCGGGCACTTGCACCACACCTTTTTGGGAAGTAGCTGTTCTTTCTTCTGGGTTAAAATTGACATTTTCAGCCATTTTAAAACCTCCTTCGTCTACTTGTCGAATAAACTTGAGGGGTTTAAGGGAAGCGGTATCAATATAACTTTCGTATTTGTCCCTGACTTTAAATATCCAATCATATCTGGCATTAGAATTACCCGCTCCAACCAAGTGGTAAACTGGTTTGTTGTTCAACTTTGAAAGTTGGGCTGTAAAAGTGGCCGAACCAGCATTGACATATAACCCAATGACAGAATAATACACGTTGAATTGAATTTGCTCTCCAGCCAAAAAGGACTGGTTGCGGATACCGCAAAATTCATTGCCCTTCTCTGGAACAAATCCACAGAACACCAATACCACCAAGAGCAGCCCAATTTTCATGTAGCTTTTTTTTGACGGGTAATCTTTATACTCAAAATCAATACTGTTCCCAATACTGCAGGTAAAATAACATTCACCAGCCACATGATCCCTACCGCTGATAAAATTCCCAGACTATTTGCACTATAAAGACCAAAAAGATAAAGGCTCACTTTACCCCTGATGCCTATATCGGCCAAAGCCATAGATGGCACCAAGGTCAAGCTAAACATCATGGCTGCCAACAACACAAAAACATACCAAGGGTGGATAAAGACATCAAACAAATAAAAAGCCAATATGAACTGCAAACCCATCACGGCAAATCGCGCAAAAGAATAATACAAAAGCTGATTCAATTCAAGCATTGTATATGATTCCATTTTCTCTAAAAAATACTGATATGGTCTTACCCATTTTATTTGCTCCAACCACCTCACTACCCCAGAGACCCTGAAATAGAACAGAGCAAACAACAGCCATCCAGCAGTTAAAGCATAAATGATGCTGTCCACCACAAAATGGGGGATTTCATTAATGACAGGCATGTTGGTGTGCAGAAAGAAACGCATGTACAACAAGGAAAGAATACCCAGAAGGGAAACCACCATCAGGTGAGAGATAAAACCCAAGAATCCCATGAGGGCACCGCGTATCCTGTTTCCATCTTCTAGATAAGCGGCTTTGGCCAAAGGATCTCCCAAATGGTTGATGGTACTGATGCCAACAGCATGACCAGTCAATACAGCTTTAAAAGCATTTGGCCAATTAATGACTTCCATTTTCTTTACCAAAAAACGCCAACGGGCAGCATCCAAAAAAACATTGACACACATGCCCAACAGCAGTAAAAAAAAGAACCAAAGATTATTCCCTTGTAAATTGCTTTTAATGGATTGCCAAGACTGTTTCAAGTCTGGCTGCATTTCAATTTGGCGGTAAATGGCAAAACTCAACCACACAAAAAGCACAGGGCCCAATATGGCATTCCCAATCTTCAAATACTTTTTTCCCATCAAACCCATGGAGAATAAAATTAACCCATTTCACCTATAAACAACCGATTGCTTAATTTCACTTCCATTGAAAGCAGAACAAATCATACTTGGCATTGACCCGGGCACCCAAGTCATGGGATTTGCCGTTTTGGCCATACAGCAAGGCAAGCCCCATTTGGTTGAAATGGGGGCAGTGAAATTGACCAAAGAGAAAGACATT
>RDYY01000324.1 GCA_004293505.1 Sphingobacteriia bacterium
TATTTCCGTAAAAAAGCCGCAGTAAGTAGCGGGGTTACTTCTGGGTGTTCGGCCAATAGGACTTTGATCAATCTCTATTACTTTATCTATAAACTCAAGGCCTTCTATTGCCTTATACGGCATAGGAGCTTGCTTACTATTAAAAGCATGCTGCGATAATATTGGGTACAGAGTTTCATTGATAAGCGTGCTCTTTCCGCTACCACTTACGCCACTTACCACAATCAATTTACCCAAGGGAAACTGTACCGATACATTTTTTAAATTATTACCCGTTACACCTTTTAACACCAAGGCATTACCGTTGCCTTTTCTTCGCTCGGCTGGTATCGCAATTTTTTCCTCGCCTGTTAAATATTTCGAAGTGCCTTTAGCACTTAACATCACTTCCTTTGGCGAGCCAATACTAACTATTTCACCACCAAATTTTCCTGCCTTCGGGCCAATATCTATCAGTACATCGGCCGCCATCATTATATCCTTATCATGTTCTACCACTAACACGGTATTGCCAATATCTCTCAAGTTTCGAAGTGCATTGATTAACCGCTGGTTGTCTCTTTGGTGCAAACCTATACTTGGCTCATCTAATATATATGTTATTCCTTGCAATTGAGAACCTATTTGAGTGGCCAATCGTATTCGCTGACTCTCACCACCGCTCAACGTTTTGGTAGAGCGATTAAGTGATAAATAGGTTAAGCCTACATCCAACAAAAACTGTGTTCTTTCCGTAATTTCTTTGATGATATCCTTAGCAATCACTCGTTGCTTTTTGTTCAAATTAGCATCTAAAGAAAATATCCAAGCGTACAACTCGTCTAAATTCAAATCACTTATTTCAGCAATATTTTTATTGGCCAATTTAAACCATAAACTCTCTTTTTTTAACCTAGCACCTTGGCAGCTGGGGCAAGTTTGTAATTGCATATATTTTTCTGCCCATTCCCTTACGGCATCGCTGGTACCACTACTAGTAAACCAACGCTTTATCATGGGTACTACACCTTCAAAATCGGTATTATATGTATTACTACTAAGCGATTCATCAAAATCTACAAACCCTATATCGCCGCCATTTTCATTGCCATGAAGCAATAAGTTGAGGGCTTTTTGCGGAAGTTCCATAATGGGAACGTTCAACTTAAACTTATACTGTTTGGCTAGTGCCTGAGCCTGCTTGTAAATACCAGCGTCCCTGGCTTCGCCCAATGGCGCTATACCACCTTCCTCCACCGTTTTCGAGGCATCGGGTATTACAGCGGTCATATCTATGGCATACACGGTTCCCAAACCTTTACACTGCGGGCAAGCACCGTAAGGCGAGTTAAAAGAAAACGCGTTGGGCGAAGGTTCTTCATAACTCAATCCCGTATCGGCACACATCAGCGACTTTGAATACACTGCATCTGGCATAGCCTCATTGCCATCCTCCGGTTGTGGAGCAATAAATAGCAAATCTTTCCCCATCTTTAGGGCCTGCACCACGCTTTGGCTAATACGGGTTTTAAACTCCGGCGTAGCCACTAACCTATCTATCACTACCTCAATATCGTGTACCTTGTAACGGTCTACCTGCATTTTTTCTTTCAGGTCTAACACTACCCCATCTACCCGAACTTTTACAAATCCTTTCTTGCGAATTTCTTCAAATAATTCTCTGTAATGCCCCTTTCTTCCACGAACCAGCGGA
>RDYY01000325.1 GCA_004293505.1 Sphingobacteriia bacterium
TCCGCTGGTTCGTGGAAGAAAGGGGCATTACAGAGAATTATTTGAAGAAATTCGCAAGAAAGGATTTGTAAAAGTTCGGGTAGATGGGGTAGTGTTAGATCTGAAAGAAAAAATGCAGGTAGACCGTTACAAGGTACACGATATTGAGGTAGTGATAGATAGGTTAGTGGCTACACCGGAGTTTAAAACCCGTATTAGCCAAAGCGTGGTGCAGGCGCTAAAAATGGGAAAAGATTTGCTATTTATTGCTCCACAACCAGAGGATGGCAATGAGGCCATGCCAGATGCAGTGTATTCGAAATCGCTGATGTGTGCCGATACAGGGTTGAGTTATGAAGAACCTTCGCCCAATGCATTTTCTTTTAACTCGCCTTACGGTGCTTGCCCGCAGTGTAAAGGTTTGGGAACCGTGTATGCCATCGATATGGCTGCTGTAATACCCGATGCCTCGAAAACAGTGGAAGAAGGTGGTATAGCGCCATTGGGCGAAGCAAGGGAAGCTGGTATTTACAAGCAGGCTCAGGCACTAGCCAAACAGTATAAGTTTAAGTTGAACGTTCCCATTATGGAACTTCCGCAAAAAGCCCTTAACTTATTGCTTCATGGCAATGAAAATGGCGGCGATATAGGGTTTGTAGATTTTGATGAAACCCTTAGCAGTAATACATATAATACCGATTTTGAAGGTGTGGTGCCCATGATAAAGCGTTGGTTTACTAGTAGTGGTACTAGCGATGCGGTAAGGGAGTGGGCAGAAAAATATATGCAATTGCAAACTTGCCCCAGCTGCCAGGGTGCCAGGTTAAAAAAGGAGAGTTTATGGTTTAAATTGGCCAATAAAAATATAGCTGAAATAAGTGATTTGAATTTAGACGAGTTGTACGTTTGGATATTTTCTTTAGATACTAATTTGAACAAAAAGCAACGAGTGATTGCTAAGGATATCATCAAAGAAATTACGGAACGAACACAGTTTTTGTTGGATGTAGGCTTAACCTATTTATCACTCAATCGCTCTACCAAAACATTGAGCGGTGGTGAGAGTCAGCGAATACGATTAGCCACACAAATAGGTTCTCAATTGCAAGGAATAACATATATATTAGATGAGCCAAGTATAGGTTTGCACCAGCGAGATAACCAACGATTAATCAATGCACTTCGAAACTTGAGAGATATTGGCAATACCGTGTTAGTGGTAGAGCATGATAAGGATATTATGATGGCGGCCGATGTACTGATAGATATTGGCCCCAAAGCAGGAAAATTTGGTGGTGAAATAGTTAGCATTGGATCGCCAAAGGAAGTGATGTTAAGTGCTAAAGGAACTTCGAAATATTTAACAGGCGAAGAGAAAATTGCTATACCCACCGAGCGAAGAAAAGGCAACGGTAATGCCTTGGTGTTAAAAGGTGTAACAGGTAATAATTTAAAGAATGTATCGGTACAGTTTCCACTGGGTAAGTTGATTGTGGTAAGTGGCGTAAGTGGTAGCGGAAAGAGTACGCTTATCAATGAAACTCTGTACCCAATATTATCGCAGCATGCCTTTAATAGCAAGCAAGCTCCTATGCCGTATAAGGCAATAGAAGGTCTTGAGTTTATAGATAAAGTAATAGAGATTGATCAAAGTCCTATTGGCCGAACACCCAGAAGTAACCCCGCTACTTACTGCGGCTTTTTTACGGAAATA
>RDYY01000067.1 GCA_004293505.1 Sphingobacteriia bacterium
GTATGGTCGGCCAAAAGTTTCACGGAAGATACAAATTGTTTGAATGGTCCACTGCCACCCCATTCTTCAGGGGCTACCAGGGAAAGCAAATGGGAACCATCTTTTCGTTCGTACAAATGATAAACTTGTCCTATTTGGGGTTTGAAGTTTAGCTTGGCCTCATAAATCATGAGACTCAATTCTTTGCGTTTTCGGATCTCTTGTGCTTGTCGGGCCAATAATTCAATTTGTTGTCGGATTTGGTCCAACTGCATATTGGTTTGGTCTTCCATGGCACTCAAGGCCTTGTGCTTGATGACCCCCTCTTTGGTGGGCCGAATGGCAACACTGCCCACAGAGGCGGCGTAAGGCAACACACTCAGTTGTTTGTGGTAAACCTCTGTGTTGCAATAAGCCTGTCCTTTTTCTGTGAATCCTTTGTGGCTGATTTTCAAAAAGCCATTGGCCAGGATCTCATGTACTACTTCTAAGACTTGCTTTTCCGCTTTGAAAAACAATATCTCCAGGGTAGAAGCATTGGGTATGTCTGCTTGTACAGCATCGGCCCAATGATCTTCAGCCAGTGCTTGCAACTCCCCATTGGGTACCAACCGGAATTCGGTGTAAAAGGAAGCATTGTCTTGGGTAACCCAATGGTGGTTAACCAACAATGCCTTGGCTTGGTCAACGGACTCAATTTTATAAATGCCGGATTTGGGCACCATGCCCTCAGCAAAATTTGATTTTTCTGGGAACAATTGCCAGCTGGCTAAAAAATGATGTGCTTGTACCATTTATTGTGCTGCAATTGACCATTGCGCATTACCCCAAGTAAGGCTGATGGTGTTTCCTTTGATTTGGTATGTCAATCGGTCCATGGCTTCAGCTGAAGTACCAACTTTGGCCTTGACACGCAAGACGTCATCTGCAGATTTGTAGGCCCCAGAACCCCATTGGTTCCATGTTTTATTGAAAATAAATTGGGCTTCTTCTTTTTCCACCAATAGGAACAAGCCGAATTTACCAGCGGGCAAGGTTTGTCCGCCAAAATTCAGGTCTTTGGATGTTTCAAATACAGTGGCTTCATTGGCCCCTGCACGCCATACTTTTCCTTCCATGGGTTCAATGTCCTTTCCCATGGTTCTGCCTTTTAAAGCAGGCTGGGAGTAGTTGATGCTGATGGAAGCACCTGAAGCCAGGGTGGCTGATGCTGTGGCAGGAGGACTGGGGCGCTTGGACTTGTCTGCCTGGGCGCAGGCTGTTAGCACGAACAAGGAGGCCATGCTGGCCAAGAAAAGGGTAGATAGGCGTTTCATGTAATGATTTTGTTGTTTAACATCCAAATGCCCTTTTGGGTTTAATTCACTTGAACAAAATCGGGCGCGCTCAAAAACTGGGATTGAAACCGAAAACGCAAATCTGTTGAAAAGCGAATGTTCCAAGTGCGCATATTGCCCAAAACACGGGGGAAATAAGTGGCCCTTAGTTCCATGGTACCAAAAACCAAGTTTTCATTACGGGTTCTGATGCCAAGTCCCATTGCACTAAAAATATCTCCTTTGAAGGGATGGGTGGCAATTTCTTTTAAATAGGTGAATTGGGCAAAGCCAAATGGGGCAAACCGAAAACCAGCCAAAGAAAAGGTTTGGTACAATACCGATTCAGCTTTTACGGTGCCCCTCATGGTGGGCAAATAGTCAGTGTTGTTGAAATAGGGGATGCCATAGTCCGAAGAAAGACGCAAGGGATCATTTAAATGGGGATTATACAAATATGCCCCACTGACATCTAAAAAATGACGGGTAAACCAACCCGGGTGTCTTAGTTTTCTGAGCCGGGTAAAATAAGAGAGGCCACCCAATAAAGCTATGTCCTGGCCCTTGCCCTCATTCCAATACCCACCCATGCGGGCAAAGACATTCAAATAGCCATTGTGTTCTGTAAAAAACTGTTGTTGAAAATCAAGTCCCAAATAAGGCCTTTTGGTGTCGATGCGGTTGATCCACCCAGCCGTGACCGTAAATCGTTTGCCAACAGGTATGTCTTCGTTTCGACCAAATCCCAAAATAAAGTTGGTGTGAAAATAATCTTGCTTGAACCGGGTATAAGCAGCCAAAAAACCCAAGACGTCGGTGAATCGGCTGTCGTATTGGGTTAACAATATATTGGGTTGGACTGAAAAATCCCTGGCAATGCCCCTCAGGGACAAAAAGGAGTTGCCGCGGTCCTGGTACAGGTAGGCATTTTTTTCACTTTTGGCATGCAAATTAAATCCCACCCAACCATCCACAATTTTGTAATCATATTTCAGGAATTGCTCGTACCGCAATTCATTGCCATACAAGTTTTCCGTTTGTAATTTTGCCACTGTTATGGCTCCAGTCAACAGACGATAGGGACTCGCCAAGGGTAAAACCGCCTGGACATAGTATGATTTTTCTTCCCGTCTGCCATCATTAAAAGTGGGGCCTTCATTGCGGAACCCAGCTGAAACATTTATGAAGCTACCCCAGAGGTTGCGTTTAATCCCTTCTATACCAAAGCCCCAAGCAGGAGAACGACGGGTGTCAAAAAGGTTGAAATATTGCAACCGGTCACCCGACCCCACCAAGTTATCGTGGTTGATCTCAAACCTTATTAATTCAGGATTCACTTCACTGACACTGCCGCCAATGGGGAACACATCTTTACAATACACCACCACATCAATGGAATCAGATACCCCTGGAATGGGTGCCACCATGATGCGGGCATCTTGCAAAAAACTCAGGTCACGGATCCATTTGGCATTGTCTGCCAATACGTTGGCCGACAGTCGGTCTCCTTCTTGAAAAAACAAGTTCTTGCGAATGACCCTTTCCTTTGTTTTGACGTGCAATTGGTCACCTATCCGCGAAAAAAAAGATCGTTGTTCTTTAAGGCTGTCATTAATAGCAACCGCGAAACCAATTTTTGTAACGATGATTTTTCGGATAATTTTTCCTTCTTGTGCAGCATAATCATCTGCGTTTTTAACGGTGGCACCAATGGCCATGTTGGGAAAAGGCTGTGCATCAACAGAAATGGATTTACCCAATTTGCCCAGCAGACCTTTTTGCTTGGCCAAGAAAAAAACAGTATCAGCTGTTTGGCCCAAAAGGAGTAAAGGCAGCAGATAAAGAGCAACTGCAGTCAAGAAAATGATGAATCTACCCGGCATCATGGTCAAGATACAAAAAAGAGGCTTGTAGGAGAATCAATTTAAAGGGATGCGTTTTAACCAAAGATAACCGATGGCCATGGAGAACAATGAGGCCAGCAAAATGGCTATTTTGGCCGTATCCAAGTCTGTAGGGTTGCTAAATGCAAGATTGGCCATGAAAATGCTCATGGTAAATCCAATTCCTGCCAAAATACCTGCGCCCAAAATATGTGGTGGTTTTACTCCCCTGGGCAGAACGGCCCATTTGCGGGTAACCATGATCCAAGTGGCCAATCCAATGCCCAAGGGTTTTCCCAACGACAAGCCTACCATGATGCCCCAACTAAATGGTGCTTGTAAGAGCGTCAAAAAACTGTTAGGAATCACAATACTGGTATTGGCCAGTGCAAAAAGGGGGACAACCAAAAAATATATGGGTAGGTGCCATTTTGCTTCATACTGGTTCAAATATTTTTTGGGGACCATCAAAGCCAACAAAACACCTGATACTGTTGCATGAATACCAGAGTTAAAAATGGCATACCACAACAATAAACCCAAACACCAAAACCAAGTATCGGGTTGTTTTGCTCTTTTTTGATATTGGTAAAGGACAGCCATTAACACAGCAGACAACAACAAATAACCAATGGAAAGGGAAGACCCAAAAAACAAGGCAATGACCAAAATGGCACCCAAGTCATCAATGATGGCCAAAGCGGTAACAAACACTTTTAAAGAATGGGAAACACGCTTTCCCAAAATGGCCATGACACCCAAGGTAAAAGCAATATCTGTAGCCATGGGAACTGCCCATCCACTGCTATAACTGGTGCCCCGCACAAATTGTATATACAAAATGGCAGGAACGATCATGCCTCCCAAGGCGGCGGCAATGGGCAGAATAGCTTTGTTGGTACTGGACAGTTCTCCCATGGTCAGCTCACGCTTCACTTCCATGCCCGCTAAAAAAAAGAAACCAGCCATGGCAAAATCATTGATCCAATCTATCAATTGGTTGGGCAGGTGCAAATAGCCCCATTGAAAACCATGCGCGCCTGGTTGACCTGCAGAAAGGTGCCAGAATTGTGCATAAGCAAGCCCGGTATTTCCCCATTGGGTGATGAGCAAGGAAAGCGCCGTGCAAGCCAAAAGAACCAGCCCAATGGATTGGGATTGGTGAAAAAAATGTTTCAGGGCTTGAACGCTTCGGGTTTTCATAGGGGGACTTAATGGGCTAAAATATCAAACTTTGACTTGGGGCGCATCGCCTCATTCCATTGTGCATTGCGCAAGCGCAAAGACTCGTGGTTGACTTGTCGAATGGGGTAGGAGTCTCCCACAAAATTATTTTCGAAGCGTACTTTTTGGGCTTTGTTGTCTTTGAAAAAGACGTGAATAAGGTCTGCAGTTGATTTGCTGACACCCACCAATTTTTTTTCTTCGTCTTGGGCATAGTACACGTTTTCGGCACTGCCTTTGACGCGCATGTATTGTAATTCTCCGTCCAGGAAATTGGCCAGCAAAGATGTTCCCTTGAGTTGGTTTAAATAATCTGTCCCTTCTACTTTGCTCACTGCTAGAGCATTTTCAAATACTTTCAGGGACTCCATTTTTTTGTTGCGCAAGAACAAATACACCGTATCCCCATTGATTTGGTTATTGGCAGCCCAAATCACCGGATTTTTAAACAAGCGAAACACAGAATCTTGCAGGCCATAAAACATACTGTCGCCCACGGCTTGCAAGGAATCAGAAAATACCCGCACATTAAAATAAGCTTCAAAAAACTTGTCCGTACTGTCTTCACCTGCTTTTGCTTTGACCAAAGAGGGAGGTAGCGCATCCCTGACCCAGGGTACGCGGCGCTTTTTTTGAAGGTCCGATAATTTAGCAGAATAGAGGGTATCCGCAGTCACATAAATAGAATCCCTTCCTTGCTTGATCAAGAGCAAGGGTTGTTGGGTGGCCACCAAAGAATTGGTCTTCTTGTTTGTTTTGATGTCATTGGCCACCAAGTCAAAGCCTTCTGTTGAATCCTTTCCGCGGTAAACGGCATTGCCCCTGAATGCGCCCAGCCCAGTGGAATCGTCAAAAGCCATTTCATCAGCGGTAAAAGTAGACACACTGTCTTCGATCACCGATCTTTTGTACAACTCTCCTTTTTTTAGTTTCTGGTCATAATAACCTTCGCGGGTTCGAATGGTGCGTTTGTCTTTGGGAAAATAAACAGTAGTAGGAGAAGAAAAAGTAACCCATTCCGTGGCCGTGTTGTATTGCAAAGTATCAGCCTTCATGTTGGTTTCAGGATCTTGTAAAACCACTTTTCGCTTGAACACAACGTCTTTGGTCTCCCCATAGTAATAGCCTTCTTGGCTGGTGAGGACAGATTTTTTGTTGACCAATTTTCCGCCTTGCAAATAAATGCCCAGTTTAATGGAAACATCATATTCCAAAGCTTCTGTGGTCAGGATTCCTTTGCCATCGGTGAGCCTTACTTTGTTTTTGAGGAAGGCCCTTTTCTCCTTGCCCAAATACTTTAAGTATTGCGCATAAGTATGGATGCTGTCGGCGTCATTGATGTGCACATTTCCAAATGCTTCCAAGCTGTTTTCCAATCGATTCAAGACCGCACTATCAGCATAAAATATGGTCTTGCCTTGCTTTACTTTGACTTTGCCTGCCAAAGAAATAAACTGTTGGGCCGAGTCGGTTCTTTCAATGTTGTATCGTTCTGTAAACAGAATGTCCAATTTTTTGCTGTTTGCTGCACCCGTGTCTGGTGCGGCTGATTGCGCACGCGCCCAAAAGGGAAAACAAAACAACAGCAAGAGCAGGGGTCTCATGGATCAAGGCTGTTTCGGAAGGGAATCGGCCAAAGGGGCGCTCAACGGAGTGGACTTGTCTTTTCTGCCAAAGACAGAAACATTGACATAGCGCTTGGGATGGGTCCTTAAATCGTCCAATAAAATGTTGGCACTGCGCACTGTGTTGTTGAGGTTTTTGTAGAGTTCTTTGTCGTTCATCAATTTGGCCAGTGAACCATCCCCTTGGTTGATTTTGGTCAGGGTTTCGTTCAGTTTGCCAATGGTGGTTTGCAATTGCTTCACCGTGCCCTGGATATCAGATCCTGCCAATTGTTTGGTAGAAGCTTGTAGGTTGTCGATGGTTTGGGTGATTTTTTGGTTGTTTTCGCTCAGGTTTTTGGTAAAACTGTTGACATTGTTCATGGACTGGGTAATGACCCCATTTTGTTGGTCCATCATGGCTTGCAGGCGGGCCGAAGCATTGACCAAACTGGCTGTAGTTAAATTGACATTGGCCACTACTGCTTGTAAATTGTTTTTGGTCTTGGGATCAAATACGGTATTGATGTTTTTGAGCACGCTGTCTAAAGTGTGAATGGTTTGTTCCAACTCTCCAGCCACTGGACTGATTTTATCCATGATACCGCCCAACAAGCCTGGAGATTCTTTGGTGGCCAAGGTGTCACCAGGTTTCAAAAAGTCTTTGGCATTACCCAACACAATGGCAATGCTGGAAGTGCCCAAGGGATTGCTGTTGATGACAGCATAAGAATTCTTGGGGATTTGGTAGGCTTCTTTGAGTTTGATGGAAACAATGATCTCGGACAAAGCCGCATCCGCATTTTCAATATCGGCCACAGCACCTACTTGGAAACCCTTGATGTAAACAGGATTGGAGACCATGATGGACTTGGTATCGGTGTATTTGGCATACACAAAATTGCCTGTTTTGACCAAGCTTTTGCCTTTCAAAAAATTAAAGCCGAGGATCAAAAAAGTAATGGCCACTGCTGCCAAGGCGCCTACTTTGGTTTCATTCGATACTTGCATGGGGTAAAAATACAGTTTCCTAACGGGACCCGGTGCCAGACTGTTGTTTTTCCAAGGAAAACTTGTAGCGTTTGAGGGCCTGGATCAAGACTTCGCAGATTTCGGTTTGACCCGCTTCGCTGTTCAAATAATCTTCTTCTTCGGGGTTAGAAATAAAGCCAGTCTCAACCAAAACAGCAGGCATGGCAACGGCATATAGCACAAAAATGCCTTCTTTGCGTTGTTTGGCTTCTCGGCTGATCCGACCTACTTTTTTGAATTCATCTTCTATGGTAAGGGCCAAATCGGCACTGCGTTGAAAATAGGTCTGGGCCCGCATGCGCAACAACATCATTTTGGCCGGGTC
>RDYY01000068.1 GCA_004293505.1 Sphingobacteriia bacterium
AAGTGCCGCACTTGTTTGGTAGAAGTAAGCAAGGGTTCTGAGAAAGACCCTCGGCCCATGCCCAAATTGGTGGCTTCTTGTCGCACCACCGTCATGGATGGCATGGAAGTAAAAAACATTACCAGTGAACGCGTGATCGATGCCCGCAATGGGGTGGTAGAATTTTTGTTGTTGAACCATCCCTTGGATTGCCCCATCTGTGACCAAGCAGGGGAATGTCATTTGCAAGACTTGTCATACGAGCACGGAAAAGAAGGCACCCGCTATGCGTTCCAGCGCCGCACTTTCAAGAAACACGACATTGGACCCTATATCCAATTGCACATGACGCGTTGCATTTTGTGTTACCGTTGTGTGTACACCGCTGACCAACTGACGCAGAAAAGAGAACATGGGGTATTGGACCGGGGTGACCACGCCGAGATTGCAACTTTCATTGAGAAAAGTTTGGAAAACGATTTCATTGGCAATGTCATTGACGTTTGTCCAGTGGGCGCACTGACCGATAAAACCTTCCGCTTCAAAAACCGGGTATGGTTCTTGAAACCCATGGATGCCCACCGCGATTGCCCTACCTGCAGTGGTAAAGTAACTTTGTGGAACAGGGGAGAAGAAGTGTTTCGCGTGACCGCTCGCAAAGACGAGTGGGGCGAAGTAGAAGAATGGATTTGCAATACTTGTCGCTTTGAGAAAAAGAAAAGTTCAGATTGGGTCATTGAAGGTCCCCGCGAGATCAGCCGCCATTCGGTGATTTCCCAAGGCCACTATGCAGGCCAAGTGGGAACCGTGAAACCCACGGAGACCTTTGCTGCCGTGAACGACGGACGGGCACCGCATTTGCTCATGGACATCCACAGTGTGAGTGAAGTAAACCGACCCGAGATAACGCTGAGTACTTTGGACCGTCCTGCCCATTCCACAGATTTTAAACAAGACTAAACACCTACCATGAGTTTATTGGCATTTGACTGGTTGCTATTTGCAGAAAAACTGATCCTGATTGCGATCATTGTTTTTGCCAGTCTGGGCATTGCCCTGTATACCACATTTGCCGAGCGCAAAGTGGCGGCTGTTTTGCAAGACCGTCCAGGACCCAACCGGGCCGGCCCTTTGGGGCTTTTTCAGCCCTTTGCTGATGGCTTGAAACTGATCATGAAAGAAGAAATCATTCCCAATTCTTCCAACAAAATCTTGTTCATTTTGGGGCCGGGCTTGGCCATGACTGCCGCCCTCATGACTTGTGCGGTGATTCCATGGAGCAGCCGCGTAGAATTTTTTGGGCGCAGCATTGAATTGCAGATTGCTGACATCAACATAGGTATTCTTTACATTTTTGGAGTGGTCAGTTTGGGCGTTTATGGCATCATGATTGGGGGCTGGGCTTCCAACAACAAGTTTTCTTTGATGGCCGCTTTGCGGGGTGCTTCCCAAGCCATCAGTTATGAATTGGCCCTGGGCCTTTCTTTGATAGCTGTATTGATGCTTTCTGGTTCCCTCAGCCTCAAGTCCATTGTAGAAGAGCAAATGCAGCCGGGAAATTATTGGAACATTGTTTACCAACCCTTGGGCTTCCTGATATATTTTATTTGTACCCTGGCCGAGTGCAACCGCACCCCATTTGATTTGCCCGAAGCGGAGAACGAATTGAATTTTGGTTACCACCAAGAGTACTCTTCCATGAAGCTGGGCTTTTATTTGTTTTCGGAGTACATCAACATGATCATGAGCAGCGCTGTCATGGCTTGTTTGTTCTTTGGTGGCTACGACATTCCTTTCTTGGACGAGAGCAGCCTGTCTACCAATTTGGCAGCTGGCTTGGGCTTTTTGGCCCTTTTTGCCAAAATTATTTTCTTCATCTTCCTTTTCATGTGGATCCGTTGGACCATCCCCCGTTTCCGCTACGACCAATTGATGAACCTGGGCTGGAAAAACATGATTCCTTTGGCCCTTTTCAATATGTTACTCACCGGCGCCTTGATCCTGTGGAAGGCAGGCGTTTAAAACCATATTATGCAAGCATTGACCAACAGAGGAAAAGCCGTTAACCGTGCCCCCATGACCTGGGCCGAGCGACTTTACTTGCCCTCCATTTTCAAGGGCATGGCCATTACCTTTAGCCACATCTTCAAGAAGCAACCCACCATCCGCTATCCTGAACAAACCCGTCCTTTCAGTCCGGTGTTTCGCGGCTTGCACGTATTGAACCGCGATGAAGAGGGCCGCGAACGCTGCACCGCTTGTGGGCTTTGTGCGGTGGCTTGTCCAGCGGAAGCCATTACCATGGAAGCCGCAGAAAGGCAAAACGGCGAAGAGCATTTGTACCGCGAAGAAAAATATGCCGCCAAATATGAAATCAATATGTTGCGTTGCATTTTCTGTGGCCTTTGCGAAGAAGCTTGTCCCAAAGATGCTATTTACCTGAGCGAAACCTTTGCCCCCGCCAACTATGCCCGCAAAGGTTTCATTTATGGCAAAGAAGAACTCTTGATTCCCAATCCTGTGACCGAGAAGGAATTATTGGCCACGGCCCAAGGCCACTGAGTATTGACCCAAACCAACCGAAGACATGAACCTACTTGACAGCTTGTTTTATTTTCTCAGCGCCTTGGCCATTTTCAGTGCCATCATGGTGCTGGTGAGCAAAAACCCGGTCCACAGCGTGCTGTGGCTGATTACCGTGTTTTTTGCCATCTCTGGACACTATGTGTTGTTGAACGCACAATTCCTGGCCATCGTTAACTTGATTGTGTATGCAGGCGCCATCATGGTCTTGTTCTTGTTTGTGATCATGTTGATGAATTTGAACGCCGAAGCCGAGCCCCGCAAAAACCTCTGGCTTAAATTGTTTGGCATATTGTCGGGCGGATCTTTTCTGATGGTGTTGGTTTCCTTGGTGCGCCAGACCGCAGAACTCACGGGCAAAACGGCCCAGTTAAAAGACGGCAACATTGGCTTGATCAAAAACCTGGGCAAAGCTTTGTTCAGTGATTTTGTGGTGCCTTTTGAAATCAGCAGCGTACTATTTCTCAGCGCCATGGTAGGCGCTGTGGTCATCGGTAAAAAAGACTAACATGCCCATACAATACTATATCTATTTCTGTTTGGCCCTTTTTAGCTTGGGCATCATTGGGGTCTTGACCCGCCGCAATGCCATCATTGTTTTCATGTGCATTGAACTCATGTTGAATGCCGTGAACCTCTTGTTGGTGGCTTTTTCCAAGATGCACCATGCGGCCGCCTTGCAAGCTGCGCCGCAAACCACAGCGGGCATTGAAGGGCAACTCTTTGTGTTTTTCATCATGGTAGTGGCGGCCGCAGAAGTAAGCGTTGGCTTGGCCATCATTGTCATGATGTACCGCAATACCCATTCCATTGACATCAACTTCCTGAACCGCCTGAAAAACTAATATGAACAGCTATTTACTCTGGATTCCTTTGCTGCCCTTGTTGGGTTTTCTGCTCAATGGATTGGGCCGCAACCACCTCTCCAAAAACGCTACAGCCACCATTGGTGCGGGCATGGTTTTTCTTTCTTTTGTGCTCTCTGGATTTGCTTTTGGTCAAATGTTGGCTTTGTCGCATGCCGATCCCGGTGCCAACCACACGCAAGTTTTTTATCCTTTTGATTTGTTGCGCATTCCCGCTTTCACCATTCCTTTTGCACTCCGCGTTGACCACTTGACCGTCTTGTTCTTGCTCATCATCACAGGCATTGGGTTTTTGATCCATTTGTATTCTGCCGCTTACATGAAGGAAGAAACACCTCCCCATTTTGCCCGCTTCTTTGCTTATTTGAACCTCTTTGTTTTTTCCATGCTGGTCTTGGTCATGGGAGACAATTTTGTGATCATGTTTTTTGGTTGGGAAGGGGTTGGACTGTGTTCTTATTTGCTGATTGGTTTTTGGTTCAAGAACACCGCTTACAACGCTGCGGCCAAAAAAGCTTTTGTCATGAACCGCATAGGTGACCTGGGTTTTTTATTGGCCATATTTTGGCTGTTGATGAAACTGGGCTCTGTTAATTACGGCGATGTATTTGGTCAATTGGGGACCCAATTAACACCCACCGACATTACAGCTGTGACTTTGTTGCTCTTTGTGGGTGCCATGGGAAAGAGCGCGCAAATTCCGCTTTACACTTGGTTGCCAGATGCCATGGCGGGTCCTACGCCCGTATCGGCCCTGATCCATGCTGCTACCATGGTCACCGCAGGTATTTACATGATTGCCCGCAGCAATGTTTTGTATTCTTTGGCACCGCTTACCCAAACCATAGTGGCCATCACGGGTTTGGCCACCGCATTGTTTGCTGCAACCATTGCCTTGCGGCAAAATGACATCAAAAAAGTACTGGCCTATTCTACGGTAAGCCAATTGGGCTATATGTTTTTGGGCTTGGGCGTAGGGGCTTATACGGGTGCTGTCTTCCATGTCATGACCCATGCTTTTTTCAAAGCCCTCCTTTTCTTGGGCGCGGGTTCGGTCATTCATGCCATGCACCACGAACAAGATATTTTAAAGATGGGCAACCTGCGCAAATACATGCCCATCACGCACATTACTTTTCTCTTGGCCTGTTTGGCCATTGCGGGCATTCCTCCTTTTTCAGGGTTCTTTTCAAAAGATGAAATCTTGGTAGCCGCCTACCTGGCCAATCCCTTGTATTATTATTTGGGTGTGGCCGGCGCATTGATGACGGCTTTCTACATGTTCCGTTTGTACAGCCTCACATTTAGAGGAGATTTCAGGGGCACCAAAGAACAAGCCCACCATTTACACGAAAGTCCCGTACCCATGACCATTCCCTTGGTGGTTTTGGCCATCTTGAGTGTTGTGGGGGGCTTCATTGGCATACCCGCTGTTTTTGCCGCCGATGCCCATTGGCTGGAACATTTCTTGGCGCCTGTTTTCCGCCGGGGTGCAGCCCATGTGAGTGAAGGCGCGCACCACTTGTCGCACAGCCAAGAGTTGATCATGATGGGTGTGGTCACCTTGTTGATTTTGTTGGTGATCGTTTTTTCAGTTCGCAAATACAGTACCTATACTGCTGGTGAAGAAAACCCATCCGGACTGGCGCGTGTCTTGTACAACAAATGGTATGTAGATGAATTGTACCAAAGCTTGTTTGTACAACCCCTGCACCAATTGGGTGGTTTCTTTAAAAATTTTACCGAACCCAAAATCATTGATGGTGCGGTGAACGGCATCGGCAAACTGGTGTCTTATGGGTCGCGCCAAATTCGCTTGGTGCAAAGTGGTCAAGTGGGGAGTTATTTGTTGATCATGATTTTGGCCATTGTCGTTTTCTTTTTGGTTTGGTTCAATGACCTCCACTTGCAAAGGTTTTTTCAAAAATATTTTTAATGGATCCTGAAAAGCAGCAAATGATAGCAGTATTACTCATGGCATTGCCCCTGGCCGGTGGCCTCCTGGCCTTTGCCCTTCCGCAAGGCAAAGCCGCCAAAAACCTCTCCTGGGTAGTTGCCGGATTGGTCTTGGCTTTGGCCGCCACCCTTTGCCTTCAACCCGGCACCACCCAATTTCAAGCCAGCTGGTTGCCTGCTTTGGGCGCACAATTTTCTTTGGAATTGAATGGCTTGTCCAAAATCTTGGTCCTGCTCACCGCCCTTGCTTTTCCCTTGGTCTTGGGCAGTACGCCCAACCCCAGCCACCAACCCGGGGCTTACCAGGCATTGATGCTGTTGACCCAAGCGGGTTTGATGGGTGTTTTCATGGCCAGTGACGCCCTCTTGTTTTATTTCTGTTGGGAATTGGCTTTGATCCCTGTGTATTTTCTCTGTTCCATCTGGGGAGGTGAAAAACGCATTGCGGTTACTTTTAAATTCTTCATCTACACTTTTGTCGGATCCTTGTTGCTCTTGGTAGGCATTCTCTATGTTTATTTTCAACAAGCCCAGCCCAGTTTTTCTTGGCAAGCTTTTCATGCCGTTAGCTTGTCTGCCAAAGAACAAGCGATGGTCTTTTGGTTGTTCTTTTTGGCATTCGCCATCAAGATGCCCATTTTCCCTTTGCACACTTGGCAGCCCGATGCCTATGAACAATCGCCCACAGGCGTTACCATGATCTTGAGTGGGGTCATGGTTAAAATGGGTCTTTATGCTGTCATTCGTTGGCTATTGCCCCTCTTTCCCGAAGCCAGCCACCAATTTGCATCCTTGATTGCTTGGACGGCTGTAGCGGGCATGTTGTATGCCTCCTTGATTGCCATTCGACAAGACGATTTCAAGCGCCTCATTGCCTATTCTTCCATTGCCCACATTGGCTTGATGGCAGCGGGCCTTTTTGTACACCAAGCCGTTGCTTTGCAAGGTGTGGTCTTGCAATTGTTTGCACACGGCATCAACGTGATTGGGCTGTGGATCATGGCCGATAGGGTAGAACGCCAATTGGGTACCCGTCAATTGAGTGCCCTGGGTGGATTGGCCCAAAAAGCCCCCACCATGGCCATCTTTTTGGTGGTCCTCTCTTTGGCCAATATTGCCCTGCCTTTGACCAATGCATTTGTGGGTGAGTTCCTCATGTTCAATGGCCTCTTCCGGTACAACATGTGGATGGCTGCAGTAGGTGGCATCAGCATCATTTTGGCGGCTGTCTATACCTTGAACATGGTGCAGAAAATCATTTTTGGACAAACCAATGCCCTCACCGAATCTGCCCAAGACTTGGACGCTCCCCAGGCTTTGTTGTTAGCGATTTTGGTGGCGGTCATTCTCTTGACAGGTGTCTATCCCCAACCCTTGATCCAATTGACCCAAGACACCGTACAAACCTTATTTGCTCAACGCTAAAGCCAACCTACTGATATGAATGCCATTCTTTTTTCTGCGCTCGGAGGAGTCCTCCTCATGTTCAGCGGCATTGTTTTTTCTTCCAAGACCACGGTGACCCGCGTGGCCCAATTGGCTTTGTTTGGCTTGCTCTTGGCCAATATTGCACAATCACAAGATTGGTGGACCCTTCAAATTGATACCAAAGAACTCTTGGTCTTCAATAAATTTGGTCTCTTCTTCAATACCCTCTTGATTGGAGCCACATTGGTGTATTCCTTGCTGAGCGGAACAGAATTGGAAAAAGCAGGACCCAATTTGGGGGACTATTATGCCCTCATCTTTTTTGTCTTGTGCGGCACTTCTATCTTGACCAGTTTCAATGGCTTGTTGATGTTGTTCCTGGGCATCGAGATCATGTCCATTCCCTTGTACATTTTGACGGGTTCCGACAAGCTCAACCTCAAAAGCAACGAAGCTTCATTGAAGTATTTTTTGATGGGATCTTTTTCAACAGGCATTTTGCTGATGGGCATT
>RDYY01000326.1 GCA_004293505.1 Sphingobacteriia bacterium
GATTGCAGCCCGTGATCTTAGAGCCAGGAGACCACATTCCCGATTTGTTGCAACACTACATGGGCAAGAACACCCCCGAGAGACAAGATTTCATCATTGACAACCTGCGGGTAGAAATGGACCTGGCAGATGAAAAAGCCTAAACCTGAGTGCATGATCCACATTGTATTTGAAGCTGCCAACATCCAACTGCTCCAGACCGTTTTGGCCGAGGAGGAAAGCTTGGCAGGCGAAGTATTTAAAATAGGCGATGATTTTGCTGCAGGGCCCTTGCTGGCTTTGGACAGTGCCGAAGGCTACCAAGCCCGCAGGGATTGGTGGGAAACCGTATTGGCCGATTCGCCCTATGCAGGTGAGCTGGCCTTGAACGAAGACAAATTGTTGCCGATTGCAACAACGCTTGGCCGAGGAACCCGATACAGAGATCTGGATTTGGATGGGACAAAATGCACACGATGTGTGTGGCTATTATTGGTTCATGTCACAGTTCAAAGACTTTGCCGGTCGGCTACAGGTATTGTATTTGAACAACCTGCCTTTTTTCAACGAAAAGGGCCAGATATTTTATCCTACTCACTTGCACCAGATCAGTGCCAAAGAACTGCGCAAAGCCCGGAAACTGGCTCGGCCCATCACTTTGAGCGAATTTGAAGTGGACCCCGATGAATGGAAAAAACTCTGCCAAGAAAATGCCCACCTGCGTTTGTTGGAAGGGGGCAAAAAACTGGTGGGAAAAGATTGGGAAGTATTGGACAAAGTCATTTTGGCCCAGGCCAGCCCCGAGCCCACCAAATTGCCCAAATTCTTGGGCCAAGTCATGGCCAAGCTAACCCATTCCACTGGCGATGCTTTGTTGGTTTGGCGCATGCGGGAATTGGCTGCTGCCGAAAAATTAATGCTTACTGGAGAAGGCGGGAAAGGGTGGAAAGACATCCTCGTTGCCACAAACCCACAACATGGTTAAAGCCCGCACCTTGGATAAAATTGGAGAAGACCAACGGGGCGCCACCCATTATTTTGACACGGCGCGCTCGGGTCAATTCATTGTGGCCTACCGCAAAGCCGGATCGGTGAGCGGGCGCCACTACCACAAGGGACTCAGCCCCCTCAAAAACCCTGAACAATTGGTTTTGATGCAAGGGTCGGGTGTGTTTCGGTGGAAAGACGTGCGCAATGGCCAAACAGGTGAAGTGTTGGTGCAAGCCCCCGCTTTCATTGAAATTGAACCCTGGGCTTGGCATGAATTGGTGGCCACCACCGACCTGGTCATGTTTGAACTCAATGGATTAACCGACGCAAAAGACGATACCTTTCATTTGGATTAAATGGGAAAAGAGAACTACCAAAAAATATTGGCCACCGAAACAGGTGTGCTGGGACAATTCAAGAATTGGTTCTTGGATTATGCTTCATATGTGATCTTGGAAAGAGCCGTGCCTGCGGTTGAAGATGGCTTGAAGCCGGTGCAGCGCCGCATCCTTCACTCCATGAAAGAAATGGACGATGGACGCTACAACAAAGTAGCCAATATCATTGGCCAAAGCATGCAATACCATCCCCATGGTGATGCCAGCATAGGAGATGCTTTGGTTAACCTGGGCCAAAAAGATTTGCTGATTGATACCCAGGGCAACTGGGGTGACGTGCGCACAGGCGACGACGCGGCGGCTTCACGGTACATTGAAGCCCGCTTGTCCAAATTTGCTTTGGAAGTGGCTTTTAATGCCAAGACCACGGTCTGGCAATTGAGCTATGATGGGCGAAAAAACGAGCCCGTTAACCTGCCCATGAAATTTCCCCTCTTGTTGGCCCAGGGGGCCGATGGGATTGCCGTGGGCCTCAGCACCAAAATCTTGCCCCATAATTTCAATGAACTGATTGACGCTTCTGTCAAGTATTTGCGCGGCAAGAAATTTCAACTCTATCCCGATTTTCAAACCGGTGG
>RDYY01000327.1 GCA_004293505.1 Sphingobacteriia bacterium
GCAGAAATTGGATTGTTTTTGTCTGATCAACCCTTGGTGAAGCATTACCAAGCTTATGTGGGAACCGCTGGGCCCATCAGTTTCAATGGCTTGGTTCGGCATTATGATTTGCGCAAAGGAGAAACCGTGGCCGACTTGGTGGTGAACTTGGTAGACAAATCTGAGCGCACCCTACAAAGCCATGATTTGGTGAAATCCATTCGACCAGCCATTCAAGCCATTGCGCAAAAACATGGGGCAGTCGTAAAACTGGTTGAAGTGCCACCCGGTCCTCCTGTCTTGTCTACCTTGGTGGCTGAGATTTATGGACCTGACTATGCACAACAAATTGCCCTGGGCAAACAAGTCAAAAAACTGTTTGCGCAAACAAAAGACGTGGTAGACATAGATTGGATGATGGAAGACGATCAATTGGGTTATCGGGTTGTGGTCAACAAAGAAAAAGCCATGCAGTACGGTATTGCTACAGCCCAGATCAATGCCGCGGTGGCGGGTGCCAGTTCTGGTTGGACTGTTGGGGCGCTGCAAACACCGCGTTCATATGCCCAAACGCCCATCCGGCTGCAGTTGACAGATGCGGACAAGTCCAGCATGGAACAGTTATTGGAAATGCCCATTCAAACGGCACAAGGACAAACCATTGCTTTGGGCAATGTGGTGACAGTAGAGAGAAACTGGGAAGAGAAAACCATCTACCGCAAAAACCAAAAAGAAGTGGTGTATGTGTTGGCCGACATGGCAGGAGATTTAGAAAGCCCTTTTTATGCCATTTCTAAAATGTCGGAAGACTTGAAAAAATTGACCCTGCCACCAGGTTTTACTTTGCAAGAATCTTACACTGCTGCACCCGCCAATGAAGACCAGTTCACCCTCAAGTGGGATGGAGAATGGCAAATTACTTTTGAAGTGTTTAGGGATTTAGGCATTGCTTTTGGTGCGGTGTTGATCATCATTTATATTTTGATTGTGGGCTGGTTCCAAAACTTTACCGTGCCCTTGGTCATGTTGGCAGCCATACCCCTTTCATTGATTGGTATAGTAGGCGGGCATTGGATGATGGGCGCTTATTTTACTGCTACTTCCATGATTGGTTTCATTGCTTTGGCCGGTGTCATGGTTAGAAATTCAATCCTCTTGATTGATTTCATTAACCTGCGCTTGGCAGAAAATATTCCACTGAAACAAGCCATCATAGAAGCGGGAGCAGTGAGGACCACCCCCATTTTATTGACCGCTGGTGCGGTGGTCTTGGGTGCGGTCATCATTTTGTTTGATCCCATTTTTCAAGGCTTGGCCATTTCTTTGATTGGCGGAACCTTGACTTCCACCTTCTTGACCTTATTGGTTGTTCCCCTGCTCTATTTTAAAATGATGCGCAATAAAACAAAATAAAACATGCAAACAGAAAGAATCATTCGCGCCGTGGCCGGCACCATTGTTTTGGCCAGCATTGCCTTGGCCCATTATGTACATCCCCAATGGATTTGGGTGGGCGTTTTTGTAGGTCTAAACCTGTTACAGTCCAGTATCAGTTGTTTTTGTCCCTTGGAATCATTGTTGACTCAAGGCAAAAAAAACAAACAAACGGGGGCACCTACTTGCAAAATTTGACCACTGTTTTCCAGTAAACCTGTTTGGGTATCCCGCCGAAACACCACAAGCCGAAACACCACAATGTTGTGGCTGTTTTGGTGGGCCACCAGCAACCATTTTCCATCGGGGCTGAGGGTAAAATTCCGGGGTTTGATGCCTTGGGTGGCATAACGCGCCACAAAAGCCAACTGACCATTGGGTTGAATGGCAAATTGAACCAATTCATTGAAATCTCCTCTGTTGCTGGCATACAGAAAACGCCCATCGGCAGACAAATGAATATCGGCTGCACCAATGGCTTTGCCCTTGTCTTTTGCATCCACCATAGCAATGGACTGCTGCAACAAAGGCACAGCACCCGATTGTGCCAGATTGGTTGACAACACGGCAATGGTGCCGGTCAATTCTTCCAACACATAGGCCATGGGCAAGCGGGGATGAAAAGCCAAGTGCCTGGGCCCGCTGCCGGCTTGGGCTTTGTAAACCCTTTTCCCTTTTTCTGACAAGGGCTGCGTTTTGTTTTGGGCATCATAGGGATAGGCCACCACTTCATCGGTTCCCAAGTCCTGCACCCAGAGCCATTTTTGGTCAGGAGAGAAAAAAGCGGAATGCACATGGGGGCCGTTTTGTCTTTGGGCATTGGCGCTTTTTCCCTGGTGTTGAATCAGCTGTACCA
>RDYY01000069.1 GCA_004293505.1 Sphingobacteriia bacterium
GGGTTTAACCAATCCTGCAGGGGCCCAAAATGCCGACATCCTCATTCGCAATGGCCGCATCTTGGATGGAACGGGCAATTCTTGGTACCGGGCCGACCTGGCCATCAAAGATGGGAAGATCCTGAAAATAGGGTCCCTCCCCCATTGGACGGCCACCACCACCATTGATGCCCAGCACCAAATGGTCAGCCCCGGTTTCATTGATGTGCATACCCACATCGAGAACGATGAAAGGCGCAATCCTTCTGCTGCCAATTTTTTGTACGATGGGGTCACCACCGTCATCACTGGCAACTGTGGTCTTTCAGAAACCAATTTGGGAGATTATTTTAAGCTGATAGACAGTTTGCGGCCCGGCGTCAACGTGGCGGCGCTGATTGGGCACAATGATGTGCGCCGGGCCGTGATGGGCAGGGCCATGCGGACCCCATCGGCCGCAGAACAAAAAGCCATGGAAGACTTGGTAGAGAAAGCCATGCAAGCAGGCGCAGTGGGCCTTTCCACAGGCTTGATCTATATCCCCGGCACCTATGCGCAAACCCAAGAAGTAGTGGGTTTGGCCAAAATAGCAGCCAAATACCAGGGTGTGTATGCCACCCACATGCGCAACGAAAGCGACAGTGTAGTAGCAGCCATTGAAGAAGCCCTGACCATTGGCCGATTGGCACAGATTCCCGTACAGATTTCCCATTTTAAATTAAGCGGTCAACAAAACTGGGGGCGGAGCAAAGAAACCCTTCCCCTCATCATCCAAGCCCGAGAAGCAGGCATGGATGTGACCATTGACCAGTATCCCTATACCGCCAGCAGTACATCCCTCAGCACCCTCTTGCCCGACTGGGTATTGGCCGATGGTCAAGACTCCATTGTGGCCCGGCTTCAAAGACCTGATGTGCGCGCAGCGGCCATCGCCCACATGCTCAAAAACCTCAAGAAAAGAAAGCTCTCCCATTTCAGCTATCCCGTGGTGGCCAATTATAAATACGATACCAGCTTGAATGGGCTCAGCATAGAAAAAGTAAACCTGCGCAAAAGCAGGCCACACAAGGCTTCTGCCGAAGCGGAAACCGTGTTGGAGATGATGGAAAAAGGTGGCGCCAGCATGGTTTTTCATGGCATGGGCGATGAAGACGTGAAAGCCATCATGCGCTATCCCTTTAACATGGTGGCCAGTGATGCCAGCATCCGTGTGTACAAAGAAGGCAATCCCCATCCCCGGGGCTATGGCACCAATGCGCGGGTCTTGGCCAAATATGTGCGCGACGAAAAAGTCATTTCTTTGGAAGAAGCCATCCGTCGCATGACTTCTTTGCCCGCCCAAAAATTTAACCTGGTGCACAAGGGATTGTTGAAACCTGGCATGGATGCCGATGTCTTGGTCTTTGACCCAGAAAAAGTACAAGACCGTTCCGTGTATGAAAATCCCCACCAATTCAGTGAAGGCTTTAGCACAGTGATTGTAAATGGTGTAGTGGCCATTCAAGCAGGACAACTGACCTCCAACAGAAACGGCAAAGCCTTGCGCCGAGAAAACAATTAAGGAATGGAAACCATTGAAGCTGAAACCCCTTCACAACTGAAAACCATTAACCTGTGAAAAAAAATTCTTTGCTCCTGATTTGCTTAGGAATTGTATTGAATCCCATCAGTCCTTTTGCCCAAAACAAAACAGCTGAAGCAGCTGCTTTCTTGGACTCTCTCTTTGCCCGTTCTAGTTTCAGCGGCATTGTGCAAATTTCAACAGGTGGACAAGTGTTGCTGACCAAAACCAATGGGTGGGCCAACAGAGAACAGCAAAGCCCCATTGACGCCAACACGGTTTTTGAATTGGCTTCGGTCAGCAAACAGTTTACCGCCATGGTCATCATGCAATTACAGGAAGCCGGAAAACTCCAATACGACGATCCTGTCAGCCTTTATCTTGACCTGCCTGACTATCCTGGTATCACCATCAAGCATTTGCTGCAACACCGTTCGGGATTGCCCGATTACCAAGCCATCATGGACCAACACTGGGACAAATCAAAAGTGGCAGGCAACGCCGATATTTTGGATTATTTGAACCGTTTCCATCCGCCTGCGCTTTTTGCACCGGGTGAAAAATATACCTACAGCAATACCGGCTATGTTTTGCTGGCCAGTATAGCAGAAAAAGCCAGTGGCAAGGACTTCATTGAGCTGGTACAAAAAAATATTTTCACCCCCTTGAACATGAGAAGAACGGGCATCCGCACCCGCGCAGAAAAAGCCCAATTGAAAAATGTGGCCACAGGTTATACTTGGTCAGCCCAAAAAAATGCCTTTCTACCTGCTGATTCTTTCCCATCCAGCAATTACACCATTTGGTTGGGTGCCCGCAAAGGGCCCGGTCGCATCAGTTCTACCATCAACGATTTGTCCAAATGGGACCTGGCCTTGTACAAGGGTAGGGTAACGCGGCAATTGGTCACCCTCGAAAGGGCCTTCTCTCCGGCCACCAACAACAATGGAAGCTTGTCACGCTATGGCTTTGGTTGGGACATACTGGAAGACCGCTTTGGCCAAAAAATGGTGGCCCACAATGGCGACAATCCAGGTTTCAAAACCAAAATTGTGCGTTTCTTGCTTTCACAAACCACCTTGTTGGTATTGTGCAACAATGCCAGCGAGGACTTTGATTATTTGGCCCACCGATTGGAATATCTGCTGGCGGGAAACTAAGTCCTAGACCCTTCCCCGCTTGATTTCATCCACCACGCCAGGGTCCAACAAAGTAGAAGTATCTCCTAACTGATCCGTTTCACCTTCTGCAATTTTGCGCAAAATGCGGCGCATGATCTTGCCACTGCGCGTTTTGGGCAGACCACTTACAAATTGAATTTTATCGGGTTTGGCAATGGCCCCAATGATGCGGGTAACGGTTTGCAAAATGTCTTTGCGCACCAAGTCGCCACTGCCATGGGTGTCCTGGGCATGAGAACCTTGGTAAATGACATAAGCATAAATGCCCTGTCCTTTTACTTCATGGGGATAGCCCACAACCGCACTCTCTACCACGCCAGCGTGCATGTTGATGGCGTTCTCTACTTCGGCTGTGCCTATGCGGTGGCCACTCACGTTCAGCACATCGTCCACCCGGCCGGTGATGCGGTAGTTGCCGTCTTTGTCGCGCAAAGCCCCGTCACCCGTAAAATACAAATCTGGATAAGCTGCAAAATAATTGGTGCGACAACGTTGGTGGTCCCCATAAGTGGTGCGCAAGATCGCAGGCCAAGGTGCTGCGATGCAAAGGTTTCCGGATACGGTTTCTTCGCCCTGGGCCACCACTTCTTTTCCATTTTCATCCACCAACAACAGTTTTACGCCAGGCATGGGCAAAGTGGCCCAGCCAGGTTTGGCTGGTGTGATGCCGGCCAAATTGCTGATCAAGCAACCTCCTGTTTCCGTTTGCCACCAAGTGTCTACAATGGGACATTTCCCTTTGCCAATGTGTTGGTCATACCAATGCCAAGCTTCTTCATTGATGGGCTCTCCCACCGTGCCCAACACTTTCAAAGAAGAAAGATTTTTTCCTTGCACAGGCCCCAGCCCAAATCCCATCAGGCTACGGATGGCCGTGGGCGCCGTGTACAAAATATTGACTTTGTATTTGTCCACAATGTCCCAAAAACGTCCCGCATCTGGAAAAGTAGGAACCCCTTCAAACAGCAAAGACGTGGCTCCTGCACTCAAAGGACCATAAACAATGTAACTGTGTCCTGTGATCCATCCAATGTCGGCCGTGCAAAAATGAACCCAACCGGGTTGGTACTGGAACACGTTCACAAAAGTGTAGTGGGTGTACAACAGGTAACCCGCCACCGTGTGCACCACGCCCTTGGGCTTGCCTGTGCTGCCAGACGTATACAAAATAAACAAGGGATCTTCTGCGTCCATGGGTTCGGCTGGAAAATCGGTCAGGCCCATTTCTTCTACCCTTTGCATTTCATCTTCCCACCACAGATCACGGCCCTTGAGCATGGAAACCGGCGTGCGCGTGCGGGTACAGACAATCACTTTTTCTACTACGTGGTTGCCAATCAAGGCATCGTCAATAACGGATTTCAACGGAATGTCTTTGGCCCCGCGGTAAGCCCCATCACAGGTAATGATAAACGTGGCTTGGGCATCGTAAAGGCGATCGGCAATGCTTTGTGCACTAAAGCCCCCAAAGACCACACTGTGGATGGCCCCAATGCGGGCACAAGCCAAAACAGCAATGGCCAATTCGGGAATCATGCCCATGTAAATACAGACCCTGTCACCTTTTTGTACCCCATTGTTTTTGAGCACATGGGCAAACTGACAAACCTTTTCATATAATTTCTTATAGGTCAAGAGACGTCCCGCTTCGTCTGGTGCATTGGGCTCCCAGAGCAATGCCGGGTGGTGGGCTTTATCGGCCAAGTGTCGGTCCAATAAATTTTCAGTGATGTTCAACTGTGCCCCCTTGAACCATTCCACTTTGGGCTCGGAAAAATTCCAATTCAATTCAGCACCAGGTGTCCATTTTTTGTGCCAGTGAAAATGTTCCGCAATGTGGGCCCAGAACTGGGCTGGATTTTCCATGCTTTGTTGGTAAGCATCCTGGTATTCTGACAGGCTGCTGATCTGGTAAGGATAGGCTTTCATGTAGCAAGGCTTGAGGCCTAAAGTTAAGTTAAAGCAGGCTTGAAAAATAGGTGGCCAGTGGATTCAAGGACCAAAACAAATTTGAATGATTACCTTTATACCCTCTTCATTCTATGTCGATACGCGTTTCTCAATTGGTCAAATCTTTTGGCACCCAAACTGCGGTGAACCAAGTCAGTTTTAGCCTTTCACCCGGCGAGATTGTGGGTTTTTTGGGACCCAATGGGGCCGGCAAAAGCACCACTTTAAAAATGATCACCGGCCTCTTGCAACCCGATGCAGGCGAAGTGTGGATTGGCGGAGAAAACATGGCATCCCATGCTTTGTCTTGTCGCCAACAATTGGGTTATTTGGCCGAGTCCAATGCCTTGTACACAGATTGGTACGTAAAAGAATACCTGGAATGGTCCTTGCAAATGCAGGCCAGCATTGGGTTTCGCCAAACCCCTTTTACTGTGGCACAAATGGTAGAGCGCTTGGGTTTGGGGCCAGAGCAACACAAAAAAATTGGCCAACTGTCCAAAGGGTATCGGCAACGCGTGGGCTTGGCTGCAGCCCTGGTCCACAACCCATCTGTCTTGGTCTTGGACGAACCAACTACAGGTTTGGACCCCAACCAATTGGTGGACATTCGCAGCCTGATCCGTGAATGGGCCAGCGACAAAACGGTTCTTTTTTCCAGTCACCTCTTGCCCGAAGTAGAAGCCATTTGCCAAAGGGTGTTGATTTTACACCAAGGCATTTTAAGGGCCGATGAAAACCTCTCCACCCTCTCCCAGCAAAAGGGTTTGGCGGCTGTTTTTGCTGCCCTCACCCAAGGGGTTCCGGCTTAAAGCCAGAGTGCTTATCTTCGGGGCAGGCAATCATTAAAACAAAACCAGACACATGAGTTACATCATTGAAGTACATGCCAGACAAATCCTGGACAGCCGTGGCAACCCAACGGTAGAAGTAGACGTATTGACCGATGACGGCGCTTTGGGCCGTGCTGCCGTTCCCAGTGGCGCCAGCACCGGCATTCACGAAGCCGTAGAACTGCGCGACAACGACAAGAAAAAATATGTGGGCAAAGGCGTATTGAAAGCCGTGAAAAATGTAAACGATACCATTGCCGATGCCATTGTAGGATTTGATGTTAGCCAACAAACTGCCATTGACCAAGCCATGATTGACTTGGATGGGACGGCCAACAAAAGCAAACTGGGGGCCAACGCCATGTTGGCGGTCAGCATGGCCGTGGCCAAAGCAGCGGCCGACGAAGCAGCCCTGCCTTTGTTCCGTTACATTGGCGGCACCAATGCCAAGACCCTGCCCATTCCCATGATGAATATTTTGAACGGGGGGGCACACGCCGACAACAAAATTGATTTCCAAGAATTTATGGTCATGCCCGTGGGCGCGAGCACTTTCAGCGAAGGCCTGCGTTGGGGCGTAGAAATTTTTCACACCTTGAAATCTGTGTTGAAGAAAAAAGGCTTCAGCACCAATGTGGGCGACGAAGGCGGTTTTGCCCCCAATATCCAGAGCAATGAAGAAGCCATTGAAACCGTCTTGGAAGCCATTCAGGCTGCTGGTTACAAGACTGGCTCACAAATTGTGATTGCCATGGATGCAGCCAACAGTGAACTCTGGGATGCCAAGAAAAAGAAATACGTCTTCCACAAGAGCAATGGCAAGGTCCTGAGCAGCGATGAGTTGGTGAAGTATTGGGAAAAATGGGTCAAGCAATACCCCATTGCATCCATTGAAGACGGCATGGCCGAAGACGATTGGAAGGGCTGGAAAGCCTTGACCCAAGCCATTGGCAGCAAATGCCAATTGGTGGGCGACGATTTGTTCGTGACCAATGTTACCCGTTTGCAACAAGGCATAGACCAATCCATTGGAAATGGCCTCTTGGTAAAAGTAAACCAGATTGGTACCCTTACCGAAACCATCAATGCGGTTACCTTGGCCCAGCACAATGGGTACAACACCATCATGAGCCACCGCAGTGGTGAAACCGAAGACACCACCATTGCCGATTTGGCCGTGGCCTTGAATTGTGGTCAAATCAAAACCGGTTCAGCTTCACGAACCGACCGGATTGCCAAATACAACCAATTGATCCGCATCGAAGAAATGCTGGGGGCCACGGCCATCTATCCCAAGGGGAAGATCAAGTTTGGCAAATAAGCTGTACACAGTTGTGTAAAAAAATCAACAGGGCGGTTAAGGGTAAGATTGTACTTTTAACCGCCCTTTTACATGAAAAAAATTTTTCAATTCCTCACCAACAAGTATTTCCTGGCCACGGTTTTTTTCCTGGTCTGGATCCTGTTTTTTGACCAAAGGGATTTTTTTCAGCAACGCGAAAGACAAGCAGAATTACAAAAGCTGGAGACCAAAAAAGCTTATTACCAAGCCGAGATCCAAAAGACCCAAGCAGAACTGGACGCCCTACAAAACAATCCCGAAACACGTGAAAAATATGCCCGTGAAAAATACGGGATGAAAAAAGAGGGGGAAGACATTTTTCTGGTAGAAGATTCCAGCCAAAAAGCACCTGCTACAAAATAAAAAAAAGAACCGTACCGTAGCCTCGAGAACAGCCATTACATGAAAAAAATAACCGAGGAGGAGCTGATTATGTACGTGTACAACGATTGTTCTCAGGCTTTGCACAAAGCCATAGATAAAGCCATTCAAGAAGACATTGAACTGAAAGACAAATTAGAGACCATCCGGCGATCTGTGGCCCAATTGGACAAGCTCCAACTTAAATCTCCTTCTCAGCAATCCATCAAAGCCATTTTGGCCTACGCCAAAAGCAACAAATAAGCCTTTGGCTCCAGGCCCTCCCCGGCCTAATTTTGCGCATGACCAAAAAACAGCGCTACGATTTTGTCTTGGACTATTTTGAAGCCACAGCTCCCAGTGCAGAAACAGAATTGTTTTACGACAATCCATTTCAATTGTTGGTGGCGGTTATCTTATCGGCCCAGTGCACAGACAAACGCGTGAACCTGACCACGCC
>RDYY01000328.1 GCA_004293505.1 Sphingobacteriia bacterium
GCCATCAGTTTCAGCAAGGTGGTTTTACCCGATCCTGTTTCACCGGCAATGGCCAATTTTTGTTGGGGGGCCAAAGCAAAACGAATGGGCCGCAGGATGTATTTTCCCTGCTCTATTTTGGCGACGTCTTGAACAACGAGCAATGACATGGGTCAAGAAAAATTTGCAATGAGACTTTTTAAGTAATACCCAGGACCATTCAACAATTTAAAATACAAGCACTGGACAGCAGTAAACATGATCAAGGTTTAGGCGACTGAATATACAATTATTACTAGATTTATTGCATGAACACCTCTTCACTGGCCCACCAGTTCTTGTTGCGCAAGGACATTTGTTTTCTCAATTTTGGTTCTTTTGGCGCTTGTCCCCAACCCATATTTGACGCTTACCAAGCTTATCAAAGAGAATTAGAAGCCGACCCTGTTTACTTCATCACCCAATCTGGCCCAGCTTACATCAAAGCCGCCAGAGAAGCTTTGGGACAATACTTGAACGCAGCTGCTGATGATTTGGTCTTGGTGACCAATCCATCCTATGCGGTTAACATTGTGGCCAAAAGTTTTGCCCTTTCACCTGGCGACGAAATTTTAACCACCAACTTAGAATATGGTGCTTGTGACCGCACTTGGCAATACTATTGCCAAAAAGCTGGTGCGGTGTACAAACGCCAAGCCATTCGTTTGCCACTTGAATCGGAGCAAGGTTTTTTGAGTGATTTTTTTGCAGGTGTGTCCAGCCGCACCAAGTTGATTTTTGTTTCCCACTTGACCAGTGCAACGGGTTTGCGCTTGCCGGTTGAAGCCATTTGCCAAAAAGCCAATGCTTTGGGCATTCCCTGTTTTGTAGATGGGGCCCATGCCCCAGGCCAATTGCCCTTGGACTTGTCGGGTTTGGGTGCAGTTATTTATACAGGAGCTTGCCACAAATGGATGATGACGCCCAAGGGGAGTTCATTTTTATTTGTGGACAAAAAAATCCAAGACCAGTTTGATCCCTTGGTGGTCAGTTGGGGCTACCAAGCCCTTTTCCCTTCTGCTTCGCGCTTTCAAGACTATCACCAAATGCAAGGCACCAGAGACTTCTCGGCTTTTTGTACCCTGCCAAAGGCTTTGCAGTTCATGCAAGAAAACAATTGGCCTGCTGTGGCCAAAGCTTGTCGCCAATTGGCCCACGCACACGCTCCTGCATTGGCCCATCAATTGGGCAGTCATTTGTTGGCCCCTTTGACCGATGAATTTTTTGGACAGTTGGTCAGCATTCCCATACGCTTGAACAAGATCAGTCCCGAAGCTTTACATGATGATTTCTACCATCGCTTCCGCATCCAAATTCCGGTGATGCGACAAGGCAATGATGTGTATTTGCGCTATTCCATTCAGGTCTTTAATACAGCAGCAGATTTGGCGCAGTTGGCAGCGGCCATTGATACATTGATGAAAGAAAACACCATTCTGCCCTTGGATTAAAACAATCCAGTGTTTAAAAAAGGGATGGTCAAAAACAGCGCAAGCATGCAACAAAGCATTCCCTAAATCCCTAACCCAAATTGGGCGGCAACGGCTTTGGCTTTTTCGTATCCTGCGTCGGCGTGGCGAATAACACCTATTCCTGGATCATTGCGCAAGACCCTGGACAAACGGGCAGCTGCTTCGG
>RDYY01000329.1 GCA_004293505.1 Sphingobacteriia bacterium
TCCAAATACGAGGATTACCACAATGTGGAATATGGTGATGAAGCCATTGAAGCTTGTGTAAAGCTCAGTGACCGTTACATGACCGATCGGCTCTTGCCCGACAAAGCCATTGACGTCATGGACGAAGTAGGGGCCAGGGTACACTTGAAAAACATCAATGTGCCCCAGGAAATTGTTGATTTGGAAAAACGCATTGAAGAAGTAAAAGTCGAAAAAAACAAAGTAGTCAAAAGCCAACGATTTGAAGAGGCGGCTTCTTTGCGCGACACAGAGAAAAAGCTGGGAGAAGATTTAGAAAAAGCCAAATTGTTGTGGGAAGAAGACAGCAAACACAAGCGTTATCCCATATTAGAAGAGCACATTGCGGAAGTCATCAGCATGATGACGGGCATACCGGTGAAGCGCATGGTGCAAGCCGAAACCGATAAGTTGCGCCGCATGGAAGAAGACATGCGTGGCATGGTGATTGGTCAGGACGAAGCCATTCAAAAAATTGTAAAAGCCATCCAACGCAACCGGGTAGGATTAAAGGATCCCAAAAAACCCATTGGTACATTTATCTTCTTGGGACCTACCGGTGTGGGTAAAACCGAATTGGCCCGTGCCCTCTCGCGTTACATGTTTGATTCTGAAGATTCTTTGATCCGCATTGACATGAGCGAATACATGGAGAAATTCACTGTAAGCCGCCTCATTGGTGCGCCTCCCGGTTATGTCGGATATGAAGAAGGTGGTCAACTCACCGAAAGGGTTAGGCGCAAACCCTAGGACAATTGACCGATGGATTGGGAAGAAAGGTAGATTTTAAAAACACCATGATCATCATGACTTCCAATATTGGTGTTCGCCAATTGAAGGAATTTGGTGATGGGGTAGGATTTGCAACCGCCACAAGGGTTCAAAATGCCGAGGAAAACAACAAGGCCGTCATTGAAAAAGCCCTGAAGAGAACCTTCTCACCTGAGTTTTTGAACCGGATTGATGACGTGGTGGTGTTCAATTCATTGACCAAGGAACACATTTTCCAAATCATAGATATCTTGATGAAGGGCGTCACCCAGCGATTGACCAATCTGGGCTTCAGCTTGGCCATGACCCCTGAAGCCAAAGAATTCATTGCCGACAAAGGCTATGATGCCCAGTTTGGCGCCCGTCCCTTGCACAGGGCCATCCAAAAATATTTGGAAGATCCCCTGGCAGAAGAAATCATGAAACATGCCATCAAAGCCGGAGATGTGTTGGTGGCCGATTTGGACAAAGAAAACGGATTGATTCAATTCCGCTACGAAAAATCGGCCGAATCCAGTCCTGTTGAGGAGACAAAACCAGAAGAAGAAAAAGAAAGTTAAATACCAAAGCCCAATGAAAATTGGGCTTTTTTTATTTCCCCCACCGAAAAGACTTTACTTGGAAACCAGCCAAATCCAAGACCCTGTGCACCACCGTGTTTACCACTTCGTCAATGGTTTGGGGTCGGCTGTAAAAACTGGGCGTGGCTGGACAAATGATGCCACCAGCCAAACTGATGGTTTCCATGTTTTTGATGTGGATCAGGTTATAAGGGGTTTCTCGGGCCACCAAGATCAGTTTGCGTCTCTCTTTGAGCATGACATCTGCTGTTCTGGTTAAAAGGTCGTCACTGATGCCTGCTGCAATCCTGCCCATGGTACCCATGCTACAAGGCACCACAATAAGGGTGTCATATCCAGCCGAACCCGAAGCAAAGGGGGCAGAGAAGTCTTGTTTTCCATACAGCGGAAAGGGTAGGTCTTGGTAAGATTTGTCGCCCAATTCTGTTTCCCAAACAGATTGTGCATTGTTGCTGAGCAAAAGACCCAATTCAGACCATTGTTCGGGTATGGCTGATAAAGCGTTTAAGAGGTTTTTGGCATAAATGGCACCACTGGCACCGGTTACGGCTACAACAATTTTCCTGGGCATCTTTTCTTAACACTTATGAGACACAAAGGTTAAAAAAAAGCCCCTTCAGGTGAAGGGGCTTATCATACTTATTTGTACATGATCTCGTAATACTCGTGGGCCATGCGGTTGCTGTCAAACTGGAAGCGGACATCGCGCATGCCATTTTGCATGATTTGGCGCCAGGTATCGGGCTGGTCGTAATACAGGGGCAGGATCTGCTGCTCCAAAATTTCATAGGTCTTGTTGAAATCGTATTCGTCCTGCTCGTGGGTGGCCATGTTGTCATAATCGGCCTTGGGAACCACAAACCCATTGTTGCCGTGGTTGACAAATTCGGGTATCCATCCATCATCGGTAGAAAAGTTAACCCCACCATTCATGGCAGCTGTCATGCCACTGGTACCGGAAGCTTCGCGGGGTACGCGGGGGTTGTTCAACCAAATATCAGAGGCTTGCTTTAATCTTTTGCTCAAGCTTAATTCATAGCC
>RDYY01000330.1 GCA_004293505.1 Sphingobacteriia bacterium
TACCAATCCATGAGTTTGGGTTTTGCCGACCGGGATTTTTACTATGGTGATCCGGCGTTTGCCCCATCGGCCCAACCCATGAAAGGCTTGTTGAGCAAGGATTACGCCAAACAACGCGCCGCCCTGATCCAACCCGACAAAGCCAACAACAACATTGCGCCAGGCGACCCTTATCCTTTTGAAGGGCGCACCAATCCTTACACAGAAGTCTTGAAAAAATGGGGTGCTGCTGCTGATACGGGCAAGCGCAATTTTGTACCCGCACACGACAGTACGGCAACGGCTTATCTGACGCCAGCGCAACGCTTGCAGGCCGAGGAAGATTACCAGGACCGGCTGTGGCGGGGTACCACCAGTGTGGAAGCGGCCGATGCAGCCGGTTGGGTGGTTTCCATTACCCCCAGTGGGGGTTGGTTGCCTGCTTGTATTGCCGGCAACACGGGTGTAGGCATGAGCCAGCGCATGCAAAGTTTTGTGTTGGATGAAACGGTCAATCCCTTTAATGTAGTAGCGCCAGGCAAAAGACCCCGCGTGACCCTCACCCCCAGCATGGCTTTGAAAGAGGGCAAGCCATATTTGTCTTTTGCGGTGCAAGGCGGGGACACACAAGACCAAAACCTCTTGCAATTCTTTTTGAACATGGTCGAGTTTGGCCAGACGGTACAACAGGCCAGCGAAGCTGCCAATGTCAATACCAATCAACTTTGGTTGTCTTTGGGCGGGTCTAAACTGGCCGATAGAAAACCCAAGCCAGGCCAAATCCTGCTCAACCGCAGTACGCCGCTGGCCACCCAAGAGGCCTTGAAAAAAATGGGCTATACCATTAGTTTGGGCGACCGCACCAGTGGACCCATCAACGCCATCTTCCTGGACCGGGCCCATGGTACGCTGTGGGGCGGATCCTCCAACAACGGAGAAGACTATGGAATAGGCTGGTAAATCCGTTATAAATCGTTGAAAATCAGTATAAATACGTCGGCAAACCCTTGTCGGCGTATTTAATTTTATCCCTTCACAACAAATCAAAAGCTAAAGCCGTTAGTAAAAAAATACTAAATATTTTAGTGTGCATAAGAAAAAAGACCTAGTTTTATCACCCCATTAATTTTGACACCATAAAACCAACAACATGAGCAACGCTGAAAAACTGAAAGCCCTTAAACTGACCATTGACAAGATCGACAAAGACTTTGGAAAGGGCAGTGTAATGATGATGAATGAAAAATCTTCAGCCCCCATGGAAGTGGTGTCAACCGGCTCTATTGGCCTGGATGCGGCTTTGGGTGTGGGCGGTTTGCCCAAGGGCCGTATTGTGGAAATTTATGGACCAGAATCTTCTGGTAAAACCACCGTGGCCATCCATGTGATTGCCGAAGCCCAGAAAAAAGGTGGCATGTGTGCCATCATCGATGCTGAACATGCTTTTGACAGTGCTTATGCCCAAAAACTGGGTGTAGACGTAGACAACCTCTTGATTTCTCAACCTGATTATGGTGAACAAGCATTGGAAATTGCCGATCGCTTGATTCTTTCTGGCGCTTTGGACGTTGTGGTCATTGACTCTGTGGCCGCCTTGGTGCCCAAAGGTGAATTGGAAGGCGAAATGGGCGACAGCAAAATGGGCCTCCAAGCCCGCTTGATGAGCCAG
>RDYY01000331.1 GCA_004293505.1 Sphingobacteriia bacterium
CTTTCCCGGTTTGGCCTGGAAAGCATTTTTGGTCTCCCCCGTCCTGCGCCAAGCTTTGACCCACCGGGAAATTTGGATGCGGGTGATCTCGGTTGAATTAAAAGGCAAAAGACCCGATTTGCCTGCGGATGGCCAATGGGTGACCCCAGCGGAAGCCAATCAAATGGCTTTTCCCCGTATTTACAGCCGTTGGCAGGAAGCTGAAAAAAAGCTAATTTTAAAAGAAAAAAATGAGGGGCGTAAACAGGGTCGTCTTGATCGGTAACCTGGGCAAGGATCCCGACGTGCAGCATTTGGAAGGCAATATTGCCGTGGCCAAGTTTCCTTTGGCTACTACAGAAACCTACAAAGACCGAACGGGTAAGCTGGTGTCCCAAACCGAGTGGCATACCGTTGTGCTTTGGCGCGGTTTGGCCGAGTTGGCCCAAAAATATTTGCACAAAGGCAGCCTCATTTACATTGAAGGCCGTTTGCGGACCCGCAGTTGGGACGACAAAGAAGGCCACAAGAAATTTGCCACCGAAGTGGTGGCCGATAACCTGATCATGTTGGACAAAAGGTCCGATGGCAGCGGCCCGGCCGGGCCGCAAGAAGGCCTGGAAGGCATTGATTATGAATCCCTGCCATTTTGATGCTGCACCAGATACAGATAAGGCATTAAATTTGCGCTGGGCCAAGCGCCCCATTTTGGAACCAAACTCCCTATTTTGGATCATCACTCGGTCTTTTCTTTTCTTTCCGCACCCCCTTTGCTGTCTGCGCTGGAAGCGCAAGGCACCACTGTCTTGGTGATGGTGCTGTTTTTTTTGTTGTTTCTCTCTTTTGTGCTGTCCGGTGCAGAAGTGGCTTTTTTTAGCCTGACCCACAAAGACATCAATTTGATGCGCTCCAAACAACAGCCGCCCTACCAGCGGATTGTAGAGTTGTTGGAAGAGCCCAAGACCCTGTTGGCCTCTTTGCTCATCGCCAACAGCTTCATCAACATCTCCATCATCATCATTTCCAACCTGTTGATCGACAACCTTTTTCAATTTGAGCAGATTGACGCGGCTTGGGTAGAGTTCTTGATCAAAGTGGTCTTGGTGTCTTTCTTGTTGGTCATGTTTGGCGAAATCATGCCCAAGGTATTGGCCACCCAAAACAATATCCGTTTTGCCAAAGACTTTGGGGGCATAGTACAAGTATTGACCTACCTCACTTCTGGCCTCAGCAAGGGCATGGTCAAGTATTTTGACATTTTTGAGAAAAAACTCAACAGCCGTCCCACGGGTTCTTATAGTTTAGAAGAGTTGGACCATGCCATTGACATCACCACCGACAATGGGGCTTCTGAGAACGAGAAAAACATCCTAAAAGGCATTGTGAAATTTGGCAACATCACGGTAAGGCAAGTGATGAAAACCCGGGTAGACGTACACGGCATTGAAGAAACCACCAGCTTTGACCAATTGCGGGAACTCATCAAAGAATGGCGGTACAGCCGTTTGCCGGTTTACCGCGAAGGATTGGACAATGTAGTGGGCATGATCCACACCAAAGACCTTTTGCCTTATTTGGACCAAGCCAATGATTACGATTGGAAAAGCTTGATGCGCCCCCCTTATTTTGTGCACGAACAAAAATTGGTGGAGGACCTGTTGAAACCCTGGAAGACATTTTAGAAGAAATCATTGGCGACATCAAAGACGAGTTTGACGAAGAAGAGACCAATAACCACAAAATAGATGACCTCAATTATGTGTTTGAGGGCCGCACCATGATCAACGATGTGTGCAAGATCATGGGACTGGGTGCTGAAACTTTCGAGTCATTGAAAGGCGACAGTGATTCATTGGCAGGATTGGTGTTGGAAGTGGCTGGCGAAATTCCAGTGGCCGGTGCCGTGATCCATACCGAAGAATTTGATTTTACCGTGATGGAAGTGGAGAAGAACAGGATTCAAAAAATCAAAGTCACGATTCAGCAAAATGATTAGGCAACAACTGTC
>RDYY01000332.1 GCA_004293505.1 Sphingobacteriia bacterium
CATGATCTGTCAAAAAGATGCGTTCTTGTGCGCAGCCAAAGGCGTGAGCATTGGGATTGAGTTCCAGCGCAAATTGGGAACGGGTTTGTTTGGGGGCGAGGGTTTTATCATGGAGCGTTTAGAAGGCGATGGCATGGCCTTTTTGCACGCTTGTGGACACGTGTTGCGCCGCGAACTGCACCCGGGTGAAACCTTGAAAATTGACACGGGTTGTATTGTGGGATTCACGGCAAACGTGAACTACGACATCCAATTTGTGGGCGGCATCAAGAATACTTTGTTTGGGGGTGAGGGTGTCTTTTTTGCAACCCTGACTGGCCCCGGCATTGTTTGGATACAAACCCTTCCCATCAGTCGCTTGGCGGGTCGCATCTTGAAATACGCCACATTCAACCGCCGAGAAGAAGGCAGTGTCTTGGGTGGCATTGGTAATTTATTGGATGGCGATGGCCGATGGTAACTACCGGTTAAAATAGGTTTTTAATTTTTCAACAGCCGCCTCCAAGGTGGCTGTTTTTTTGGCAAAACAAAAACGCAAAACCTGGTGATCGGTGCCATCCAAATAAAAAGCCGACACGGGAATAGTGGCTACGCCGGCTTCTCGGGTCAAGGTGATGGCCAATTCCTTGTCGGGTGCGGAAGAAAACCCATCATAAGCATAACATTCAAAATAAGAGCCGTGGCTGGGGATGCACCTAAAGGGTGTATCGGCCAAAAGGCTGCGCAAATGATCCCGCTTTTCTTGCATCTCTTTGCCTAATTCTAAATAGGCATCGGATTCATTCAAATAAGCAGCCAAAGCCACTTGCTTGGGTGTGTCACAAGTGAAGGCATTGAATTGGTGAATCTTCCTGAACTCCTTCATCAATGCCGCAGGCGCCATGCAATAACCCATTTTCCATCCCGTGCAATGAAAGGTTTTGCCAAAAGAGAAACACACAAAACTTCTTTCCATCAAGGCCTTGGACCGCAACACAGATGCGTGGGCCAGCCCATCAAAGACCAAGTGCTCGTACACTTCATCGCTCAACACCAAAATATTCGTGTTGTTGGTGATGGCTTCTAAAGTAGTCAAGTCATCGGCACTCAATACTGCACCCGTGGGGTTGTGCGGCGAATTGACCATGATCAGGCGGGTGCGGGGCGTAATGGCTTCGCGCACTTTGTCCCAAGGAATTTGGTAACTGGGATATTCCAATGAAATCCTTACGGGCACTGCCCCATTGGTCAAGATATTGGGGATATAAGAATCGTAAGCGGGTTCAAAAACAATGACTTCGTCGCCGGGGTGCAAGATGGCTGTCAGCGCGGTATAAATGGCATAAGTAGCGCCCGGTGTAATGGTGATATCGGTTTGGGGATCCAAGACAGCACCATAGAGTCCAGCGGCTTTTACGGCCAAAGCTTGGCGCAAGTCGGGCAAACCATTCATGTGGGTGTATTGGTTAAACCCATCGGCCATGGCCTGGGCTACTTTTTGGTGCAGAGCAGCCGGCATGGAAAAATCAGGGAATCCTTGACCCAAGTTAACGGCACCGTGTTCTTGGGCCAATTGGCTCATCACCGTAAAAATAGTGGTACCTGCTTGGGGCAGTTTGGAAACAAGTTGGGGCGTCATGCCACAAACTTAAGGCGTG
>RDYY01000070.1 GCA_004293505.1 Sphingobacteriia bacterium
GGTTTTCGTTGGCAATCACGGTTTGGGGCAGCTGCGGGTTGACCCGGTTAACCCCTTCTTGGAGCAAGCCAATGATTTCTTCGGCAGTCCGTCCCCGCAAGTTTTTGTCGCAACGAATGATGATTTCGTCAAAATATTCGGCCGAAATAGCCCCCAGTTCCCGGATGTCATCGTCCCGGCGGTCGCCGGTTCCACTGATGACCCCAATTTTTTTGGGGTAGTCCAATTGTTTCACAAATTCTCCCAATAGTTTCAAGCCATGGGGATTGTGGGCAAAATCGGCCAAAAAGGTAAACTGTTTAAAAGGGAAAAAATTCAACCGACCGGGTGTGGTGTGGCTACCGGCAACAAAGGTTTGCAGCCCGCTGCGAATGTCTTCGATGGTAATGCTCTTGAACAAATACGTAGCCATTACACTGGGTAAACAATTGGCAATGTTGTGCAAGGCCTTGCCTTCAAAAGTCAAGGGGATGTCTTTTACATGACAGACCCTGATCTTCCATGTGCCCTTTAAAATACTCACGAATCCATTTTCAAAAACCGTAGCCAAGCCACCATTTTCACAGTGTTCTTTGATCCGGGGATTGTGCTCGTCCATGCTGAACAGGGCCAACTGACATTTCAAATCGTTGCGCATGGCATAGACCAAATCATCATCGGCATTCAAAACGGCAAACCCGGCCGGGAAGACTGTTTCAGGTACCACGGCTTTCACACGGGCCATTTGCTCGACGGAGTTGATGCCGCCCAAGCCAATGTGGTCACTGGCCACATTGGTCACAATGGCCACATCGCAGTTTTGAAAAGCCAATCCATTTTTTAATATCCCTCCCCGGGCGCATTCCAATACGGCAAAATCGACAGTGGGGTCTTTTAGCACAAACTGCGCCGAAACAGGACCTGTGCAATCACCACGCATCAAAAGTTGGTTTTGGATATAGACCCCGTCGCTGGTGGTATAGCCCACTTTTTTTCCAGCCGATTTAGAAATATGGGCTGTCAAACGCGTGGTGGTGGTTTTACCATTGGTACCCGTGATGGCAATAATGGGAATGCGGCCATTGCCCCTGTCGGGGAAGAGCATGTCAATCACGGGCTCGGCCACATTGCGGCCCAAGCCTTCGGCGGGATCGATGTGCATCCGGAATCCGGGTGCAGCATTCACTTCTAAAATGGCGCCACCATTTTCACTCACCGGTGTGCGCAAATCCCTGGCCATGATGTCAATGCCGCAGATGTCTAATCCAATGATTTTGGCAATGCGTTCGCACATGACCACATTGGCAGGGTGAACCTCATCGGTTACATCAGTGGAAGTCCCGCCAGTAGACAGGTTGGCCGTGGTTTTCAACAAAACCAGTTCTCCCTTGGCTGGAACGGTTTCCAAGGTATAGCCCTTGTCTTCCAGCATTTTCAAAGTGCTGTGGTCAACCGTTATTTGGGTCAAAACTTTTTCATGTCCATAACCTCGGCGGGGATCTAAATTGGTTTCGTCGATGAGGGCCTGGATGTTTTTTTGGCCATCGCCCGTTACGGCAGCAGGCGTGCGCAAAGCAGCGCAAATGAACTTATAGTTGATGACCAAAATGCGGAAGTCAAAACCCGTGATGAATTTTTCTACAATCACGGTACGACCATATTGTTTGGCATTTTCAAAAGCAGACAAAGCTTGTTCCCAAGTAGTGATATTGGTGGTATTGCCTTTTCCGTGGTTACCATCAATGGGCTTGATGACCAAGGGATATCCAAATTTGTCTACGGCATCTTTCAAGCCTGCTTCTGTCCTCACAGTGGTTCCTTTGGGAACAGGGATCTCGGCGGCTTCTAATAAATTTTTGGTTTCTTCTTTGTCACAGGCGATGTCCACTGCAATATTAGAAGTGGTAGAAGCAATGGTCGCACGGATGCGCTTTTGGTGGACGCCATACCCCAATTGCACCAAGCTGTGCTTGTTCAACCGCAAATGGGGGATACCCCGCTTGGCTGCTTCTTCTACTATGCAACCCGTAGAGGGCCCCAAACGGGTATCTTCTCTGATCTCCCGCAATTCTTGGATATCGGCTTGTAGGTCGTAGGAGGAACCCTCTACCAAGGCTTCAGCAATGCGCACCGAGGCTTTGGCCGCAAAAATGCCCGCTGCTTCTTCTATGTAACTGAACACCACAAAATATTTTCCGTCTTCTCCCGTGCCCCTGGTGCGGCCAAAACCGGTATTCATGCCCGCAAGGGTTTGTAACTCCAAAGCAATGTGTTCAATCACGTGGCCCATCCATGTGCCTTCGTCTACGCGTTGGAAAAAGCCCCCTGGCGTACCCACGCTGCAACGGTGGGCATACATGCTGGGAAACAAAGCTTCTAGTCTTTCTCTGAAACCAGGTATGGTATTGGTGGGCTGTTGTTCCAACGCTTCCAGGTCCAATTTCATTTGGATCAATTGGTGGCGTCGAACGCTCCAATAATTGGGGCCTCTCAATACTTTGATCTCTTCTATTCTCATGTCTTGGCTAAGTTTGGGGTCAAGTTCCGTTCGAGACGGAATCCACAATTTATTGTTTTTTCACCGCCTTTTCGGGGATTTTTTGCTGCCAAAACTGAAGGGGAATCACTTATTTTTGGCGATATCCATTGTAATTGCTCATGACTGTTCTACCCAAGGGAAAACTCATTGCCATTGGCGGTGCCGAAGACAAAGGAACCGATCTGGAAAAAGGAGAAGTGTTTCGCAACAACCTGAATTTTTTTGAACTCGGCATTTTGCGCCGAATCGTAGAGGAGTCTGGTGGACCCGATGCTCACATTGAAGTGGTAACCACAGCTTCTACCATTCCTTATGAAGTAGGTGAAAATTACTTGGATGCGTTTGGCAAAATTGGTTGTACCAATATTGGCCTCATGCACATCCGCAACCGAGAAGACGCGCAACGCCCCGAATACCTTGAAAGGCTAAAAGCTTGTCAGGGCTTGTTGTTCAGCGGTGGCAACCAGTTGCGCCTGACCACTATTTTTGGTGGGACTCTTTTTTTGAAAACCTTGCACCAACGCTACCAAGCAGAAGATTTTACCATTGCGGGTACTTCTGCTGGTGCCATGGCCATGAGCCAGACCATGGTCTATGAAGGCAATGCCACCCGTGCCCACTTGAAAGGGGAAGTTAAGATTACGACAGGGCTGGGTTTCATGGACAATGTCATTTTTGACTCTCATTTTGAAAAGCGGGGCCGCTTTGCCCGTTTGGCACAGGCCGTTGTGGCCAATCCTTCTTGCATTGGCATAGGGCTGGGAGAAGATACGGGCATGCTCATCACTGATGGCAACCGCATGGAAGCCATTGGCAGTGGACCTGTCATCATTGTAGACGGACACGATATTTTGCACAGTAACATGGCCGATATCCCAGAAGGCAACCCCATTTCTATAGAAGGCCTTAAAGTGCATTTTTGTGCCAAAGGGAATGGCTTCCTGGTGCAAGAAAGAAAATTTGTAGAAGCCATGGCCGCCACTACTCCCTTGATGACGGATATTGAGTAAATTACAGCAAACCCTTCCTATGTCTAAGTTGCTCTTGTTTGCCATTTTCATTGGGGCACTTTTTTTGATGTCTTTTCGGCAGCACCAAAAAAAGAAGAAAGTTATTTTCTTTGGAGACTCCATTACCCAAATAGGAGCAGGCCCTGGTGGCTATATCCGTTTGATGGAAGGATTGGCCGAACAAGCAGGCAAGGGCCAAGCATTTGATTTGGTAGGGGCGGGGATCAGTGGCAACAACGTTACCGATCTCTACTTGCGGGTAGAAAAAGATGTCCTGTCCCAAAAGCCTGATATCGTGGTTATTTTTGTGGGCATCAACGACATCTGGCACAAAAGACTCAACCAGTCGGGGGTAGATTTTGTGAAGTACACCCAATTTTACCAAGCCCTCATCAAACGCTTACAAGAAGCCCAAATAAAAGTGGTGATGTGTACGCCTACGGTTATTGGCGAACGCAAAGACCAATCCAATGACCAGGACGGAGAACTCAACAATTACAGCAATTGGATCCGTTACCATGCCAAAATCAACAACATTCCTTGTGTGGACCTGCGCATAGATTTTCTCAACTATTTGCTCGAGAACAATCCCCAAAACGCAGAAAAAGACATCTTGACCAATGACCGTGTCCACTTAAATGCAAAAGGCAACCAATTGGTGGCCCAGCGCATGTGGAATGTGATCAGCGTATTGTGAAAATGATTTTTCTTCTTATAACAAGTATTATAAGGATTACTTATTTAGAATAAACCGGCGTCCGCTTCAACAAATAATGTAAGGTAGTAATGTAGGCATCTTGCGTGTTCAAGAAAGCTTTGCGCTCTTGGTTGTATACATTTTCACCCTTTTCGTTGTAAATCCTCAAGTTCAAGCTGGTTTGGTAGGTTTGCTGGCTGGTGGTATAGCTACTGCCATTTATTTTGGCTGAGTTGTTGTTGGTGGTGGATACTTTGCCATAATTGGACTGAATGCTGGTGGCCATTCCCTGGTTGATGGTCACTATGCCATCAACAATGTATTCAACACCTAAAATATTGCACAAATCATCCATGCCATAAGTAGAAAGGTTTTGCTTATTTACACCAGCTTTCGCCAACAGGGTATTGGTGGTTCTGGGATCCATGATGGTGTGCACCCCAGCGTGTTTGCTCATGAAATCATAGCACTCATTTTGAGCCTTTTCACCCATGACATCAGCTGTAGGTTGCCCATCTTTTACCAAAACAAAAGGCAAAATGGCAATTTTGTTGTGGTGGCTTTCAGCACTGGCCACTGGTGCAGGAATTCTCGCTTCCTTGCCGGCTTCATTGGGCAAGGCAACTTTCGTGAATACCTCAATCCTGCCACTGGCATAGGTGACTTTTAAAATCTCCGTTTTTTTGATGTTGTACACCACGGTTTCATTGCTGTAAACAAACTTGATTTGGTCATCACTCACTTCGGTTACTTTTCCCCGGAGTTCATCGCCATTGGTTTTGATGATGACGTCTTCTTTGGGTTTGGAACCATTTTGAGAAAAGGCAGTGGTAAAAATGGTCGCAGAAGCCAGAAAGAATAAGATAAACTTTTTCATAGATTTTTTTTATCTACCCATTAAAGTTATTGAAAATGGCGTTTACTATTGTTCCATGGTTTTAAATTTCACTCAACACCACAGGGAAAACCTTGATGCTGGGTTTTTCTCCCTTGGGGGTCAACAAGATTTCAGACCCACTGATGGTTTGGTCTTTCCGGATGATGAATCCCAGCTGAATGGATTTCCCAGAAAGTTCCTTGCTGATGGCATCCGTTAAAGTATAATTCCATGAAGGCATGTTCAAGGTTTTGCCTTTGTTGGTGAACCTTTTACCAGTTGCATTGAGGCAGCGAAATTCTGCCAAAATACTGGGGTCGCGGTCAAACATGCCTTGGGTGCGCAAGAGCATGAATTTTGTGCAGGCAAGGTTCCTGACAAAAAATTGAACTTCATAGCGCTCGTAATCTTCTTTTGTTTGCACATTCACAATGCTGTAACCAAAAGCCAATCCGTCTTTCACATACATGCTATCGGCTTCTAACTGAGTCTGTGCATTTACAGTTGTCGTAAAAATAAAACTGGTGCCGAAAATGATGAGGAACATTTTCAATCCGTGTGTCAGGTAATGCTTCATTTTTGTTTAGGTGATTTGTATGAAAAAATAGTTCTTCTTGCCTTTTTGGAAAAGCAGGTATTTGTGTTGTAATAAATCTGCGGGAGAAATGGTTGAATTTTCAGCGCTCAATTTGTTCTTGTTTAACGAAATGCCACCCGCTTGCAAAAGCTTTTTGGCTTCCCCCTTGCTGGGCAGGAATCCTGTTTCTACCATAAGACTGACCAAGTCAGCTCCTTGTTCAATGACAGATCTAGGGATAACCGCATTTGGGACACCTTCCATTATTTCCAAAAATTGTTGCTCACTCAATGAAGCCAAAGCAGATCCTGTGGCGTTTCCAAATAAGATTTCTGAAGCCAATAATGAAGCCTCAAAATCAGCTTTGCTGTGCACAAAACAAGTGATTTCTTCGGCCAATTTTTTCTGCAAGGCCCTGGCATGGGGCGCTGCTGCGTGTTCGGTTAAAAGCGCTTCAATCTCTGCTGGGGGCAAGAGGGTGAAGATCTTGATCCATTTGGCTGCGTCTTCATCAGAAGCGTTCAACCAAAATTGGTAGAACTGGTAGGGAGAGGTTTTGCTGGCATCCAACCAAACATTTCCTTTTTCGGTCTTCCCAAATTTACCCCCATCGGCCTTGGTGATCAAAGGACAAGTAAAGGCAAATGCTTCTCCACCCGATTTGCGGCGAATCAATTCGGTACCCGTAACAATATTGCCCCATTGGTCGCTGCCCCCCATTTGCAATTTGCAACCCTTGTTTTCGTACAACCAGTAAAAATCATAACCCTGGACCAATTGGTAAGTGAACTCTGTAAAGCTCATGCCCGTGTCACCTGCAATCCGTTTTTTGACGCTGTCCTTGGCCATCATGTAGTTCACCGTAATGTGTTTGCCCACATCGCGGATAAAATGCAAAAAGGAAAAATCTTTGAACCAATCGTAATTGTTCACCATCTCGGCCTTGTTGGGGGCTGGGCTGTTGAAGTCCAAAAAACGGCTCAGCTGGGCTTTGATGCCAGCTAGGTTGGCTTGCAATACTTCTTCGCTCAAGAGTTTTCTTTCTTCGGCCTTGTGGCTGGGATCGCCCACCATGCCCGTGGCGCCGCCCACCAAGGCAAAGGGTTTGTGGCCTGCGCGTTGCAGGTGCACCAAGAGCAAAATGGGCACCAGACTGCCAATGTGGAGGCTGTCGCTGGTGGGGTCAAACCCAATGTAGCCACTCACCATTTCCTTGGCCAATAAATCTTCGGTTCCGGGCATGCAGTCCTGTACCATGCCCCGCCAACGCAATTCTTCCATCAAAGTCATACCAACTGGGTTTGGGCGCAAAACTAAGGACAATCAGAATGGTTTTTGGGGCTAATTTTG
>RDYY01000333.1 GCA_004293505.1 Sphingobacteriia bacterium
CAAAGTCAAATTGGCTGTGTTGTCTTTTCCACTCCTTTTATAGTTGACGGTGATTTTGTCTCCGGGTTTGTAGCGGGCAACTTGTTCTTGTAATTCTGCCCCATTGGTGATGCCAACACCATTCAGTTTGGTGATCAAATCTCCTTTCTTTAATCCTGCAGCGGCGGCTGCACCTCCTTCGGGTGTGTCGGTCACATACACCCCTTCGCCTTCTTTGATGGACGTGCCCAATTCTTTTTCCAGCTCTCTTTTTTCTTCATCGCTCAGGTTTTCTTTGGGATAGCTGATGCCAATAAATGCCCGTTGAACCGTACCAAACTTAACAATATCGGTTACGATTTTCTTTACCATGTTCACGGGAATGGCATAGGAATAACCGGCATAGGAACCAGTGGGCGAAGCGATGGCGGAATTGATGCCAATCAGTTCACCGTTGGTATTGATCAAAGCCCCACCGCTGTTGCCGGGGTTCACGGCAGCGTCGGTTTGAATAAAGGATTCAACAGGCGAATTGCCTTGTCTGCGGTTGATGTCCAAAGAACGGGCTTTGGCACTGATGATGCCAGCCGTTACGGTTACATCCAAACTAAAGGGGTAGCCGATGGCCAATACCCACTGGCCCAATTTGGCTTCGTCACTGTTGCCATAAACCAAATAGGGAAATTTGGTCCCTTCAATGCGGATCACGGCCAGGTCGCTGTTGGGATCTTGTCCCACCAAAGTGGCTTTGTATGATTTTTTGTTGGCCAGGGTAACATTGATTTCATCTGCGCCATCAATGACGTGGTTGTTGGTGACGATGTAGCCATCTTCTGTGATCAACACGCCACTGCCACTGGCCCTTTGTTCTGGTTGGATGCGGGGACCCCCAAAAAATTCGCTGAAATCATCCCCAAAAAAGTCAGAAAATGGATTGCGCCTTTGTTGGCTACTGCTGACTTGTTTGGCCTTGGTGCGTGTCTTGATGTGCACCACTGCAGGGGTACCACTGGTAGCTGCTGCCGTAAAATCGACAGCACCTGCCGCATTGTTGTTGCCATAAAAACCAGCATAATTCACGGGCAGTTTACCGGCTTCCTGAACGCCAGCCGCTTCCCTGGAAAGGATTTTGCCATAGCCCCAGACGCTCACAAAAGCGGTTCCGGCACTGATGGCTACAATGGTAAGGGTGTTTTTCCAATTCATTTTCAATAGGATTTACAAGGTCTGGTGAGCAAATTACATGCCTTTTCTTTACAAATAAACAAAGCTGTTCAAATGTCAGTTTGCCGGCTGGCCCATTTAACAAAGCTTTCGGAAAAAAAGGCAGAGAAAGTTTATAGTTGCCGCAAAAATTGCAGGGTGTTGATGCCATCTGCATAATCGGCCAAACCTGGGCACTGGGCTTGCCCAAAGGGGAGGCCCTTTTGTCCTACCAGGCATTGGATGTCGTCGGGCGAATAAGCAGCCAAAATGGACGCCAAGTCAGTAGCATTTTCATAAAAGCGGTAATGCATTTGGCTAACAGGAGAAAAAGGGGATTCGTTTTCGGTCAAGACCAAAAAGCCATTGTTCATGTAATATTTTTGGGCCATCATGAGCAAGGCCAAGTGGTAGTCAAAATTGTGTTTGTATTTGTGGTGTTCAAT